>CAYZKI010000290.1:0-4404 GCA_964478745.1 uncultured Bacteriovoracaceae bacterium | reverse complement strand
CGCTCCGAGTGCCGCGGGCACGCGCACGGGAATCGCGATTCCCGACAGCATCGCGCAGGCGAAACTCGAGCTCACCTCTCCTCACGTTCGCCAGCCGAAGCCGAATACACAGACCGCGGTAGCGCAACCGGATACCGCTGTGTCGAAGATGCCGGGCGGAACCCTCGCCGGCGCGACTCAGATCGTCGGCGTGCAGGTCGTTCCGTCATCCCGCGCTTCGCGCCCCGCGGCTCCCGTCGCTCTCTCCGTGTGGAGCCGCTCGCAGGTGCAGTCGGGAACGGACCCGATCCAGAAAACCATTCAGAAGCTCCTTCAAAACGGCGCGCTGTCCGCGCTCTTCCTGGCGCTCCAGGAAACCCGCACGGCTCCGCGGCTGGTGGCCTCGACGGCGGTGGGCTCGCAGGTCGAGCAGGCGCTTTGGAAAGGGCTTCACTGGGACACGAGCTGGACCGCCCAGATCTGGCCGACGGTGAGCCGCACGGGCGCGCTCGAGATCCGTCCGGAAGAGAACCAGGCCATACAAGGCGCGCTGCGCGTGGCTTTCGGCGTGCAGCCCGATCAGTGGCTGAGCCTACTTCGCGTCGGCAACTCGAACCAGTGCATCGGCGTGCTCGCCATCATTTCGAGCAAGAGCCTTCAGGCGCACCTGACCGAGGCGCGAAGCCAGCTGATGTCCGCCTCGAGCGCTCCGCAGGCGCTGGCGGCCTGAGCGTCAGAGCTTCCCGATCTCCACGGCCCTGCGCTCGGACGAGCCGGGAGCCTCCGCGGCGAACGCGAGACGCACCGACCACGAACGGCACCCTTCCCGCGCCGTCGCGCTCGCCTTCTCGAAGAAGCCCGGAAACTGGCTTGCCCACTCGCTGATCACGATCGCATCGCGTTCCCAGAAGTAGGAAGGAATGCCCGCGGCGTCGATCTCGGCCTCGGACTTGAGACGGTAGAAGTCGATGTGGATGACCTCGCCCCTTCGCGAGAAGTACTCGTGCGCGATCGCGAAGGTCGGGCTGCCTTCCGGCGGCTGGGAGACCCCGAGCGACTCGAGCAGGAAGCGCGCGAACGTGGTCTTGCCGGCGCCGAGAGGACCCTCGAGAAAGACACGATCCCCGCTCCCGAGCTCGCGCGCGAGCTCGGCGGCCAAAGCCTTGAGGCCCGCCTCAGAGCAGGAAGAGTCGGCCTTCCACGTTTCGGGCGTAGTCGTCCGAGCTTTCGGTCTGGAGACGGGTTTCTGCCTTTTCACCTTTGATGTCCCTGAAGGCGTTGCCGATATTGTCGATGATATCGGGAGCGGTCATGCTCCGGTGCCCGAACTGCCTCGCGGCGAAGTCGCCTGCCAGGCTGTGCAGATAGATCCCGAGAAGCGTGGCCTGGAACGGATCCATCTTCTGTCCGAGCAGGCCGCCGATCATGCCTGCCAGAACGTCGCCGCTTCCGGCCGTCGCCATCCCGTCGTTCGGGTAGTGGTTCAGGTAGAGCACGTCCTCGGTCGAGCCGATGAGGGTCGCCGCCCCCTTCAGGAGAACGGTCGCGTGCGTCTTGGCGACGCACTCCTTCACCACGCGCACGGGATCGGCGATCACTTCCTCTTTCCTGATGTTCATCAGGCGCGCCATCTCGCCCGGATGCGGCGTGAGCACGGTCGGGGCGCGGCGCTGGATGAGCAGGTCATGCAGCTTGTGGTCGGCGATCAGGTTGAGCGCGTCCGCGTCGATCACGACGGGGCCGTCGTAGTTCGCGAGCAGGCCTTCCATGAGCAGCTTGCCCTCGGGACGCAGCCCCAGGCCCGGGCCCACGACGATGCTCGAGTAGGTCGGAAGATTGCGCCGGTAGGCCTCCGCCTCCGGACCCGTCAGGTGAAGCGGAAAAAGCATCGTCTCGGCCGGAAGCTTGATGAGAAGCGACTCGAACGAATCCTCCCAGCTGCTTACGGTCGCGAGGCCCGTGCCCATCTTGTGGGCCGCGCGAGCTGCCATGACGATCGCGCCGATCCGGCCCGGGCTTCCGCCGATCAGAAGCGTGTGGCCGAACGCGTTCTTGTGGCCGTAGCGGTCGCGCTCGGCGAGCAGGCGCCCCATGGGCTCCTTCATCAGCAGGAACTTGTCGCCCTCGCGCCTGAAGCGCGGCGGGAGCGAGATGTCGACGTTCACGAGCTCGCCGCGGCGGGTGGCCCCGGGCGGGAGGAAGTGGCCGAGCTTCGGGAAGCCGAAGGACACGGTCATCGTCGCCATGATCGAGGTGCCGTGGATCGCTCCGGTGTCCCCGCTCACGCCCGTCGGGATGTCGAGCGAGATCACGTCCCGGACATGCAGCTTGTTGATCATCTCGACGACGTCGTAGAAGACCCCGTCGATCGGCCCCTTGAGGCCCGTTCCGAGGATCCCGTCGACGATGGTGAAAGGGCCGGGCGAGGACTCGAAGAACGAGTTCAGCTCGGCCGCGGCCTCGAGATAAGTGAGCTTCGCCTTCATGTTGCGGAGGATCTGGAAGTTCTTCAGGGTCGAGCCGCGGTAGCCGCTTTCCTCCTGCAGGTGGAAGATGCGGACCTTGCGATCCAGGCACAGGAGCCTGCGCGCGACCACGAACGCGTCTCCCGCGTTGTTGCCCTTGCCCGCGAAGACGAGCACTTCGGTTGACTTGCCCGCGTCGGGGAACCGATCCAGGATCAGCTGCGCGGCGGCGCGCCCCGCGTTCTCCATCAGGATCGCGGCGTCGATGCCGTACTCGCTCTCCGCGATGGCATCGATGGTTCTCATTTCCTGGCTCGAGCAGATTCTTAGCGCGGGAGCTAGCATACTTTGAGATCTAGCACGCTCGAGCACGGAGGCTCAAGGTGCGACGATGGCTGAAACCATTTCGCGGACGGCGCGCTCGAAGCCCACTATCGCTGCGCGGCAGACGATCGAGTGCCCGATATTGTATTCCTCGATCAGGGGCGCTCCGGACTCCTGGGTCCACGGGGTCAGCATCCGGACGTTCTCGTAATCGAGGCCGTGCCCGGCGTGCACGTGCACCCCGGCCTTGGCGCCGGCCAGGCAGGCCTTTCGGATGCGCTCGAGCTCCGGAGCCACGCGCTTGGCCGACTTCGGCCCGAGCCCGCCCTGAGTGGCCATGCAGAATTGACCGGTGTGCAGCTCGACGGCGTCGGCGCCGAGCTCGCGGCTCAGCTTCACGGCCGCGGCGGTGGGCTCGATGAACAGGCTGACCCGGATGCCCGCGGCCTTCAGCTTCCTGATCGCCGACGAGACCTTCCTCTGCTGCCTCTCGATCGCGAGCCCGCCCTCGGTGGTCACCTCGTTGCGCTTCTCGGGAACGAGGCAGACCCAGTCCGGGCGAACCTTCGCGGCGAACCTGACCATCTCGTCTGTCACGGCCATCTCGAGGTTGAGCAGCACCTGGAGCTGTGCGCGCAGCTTCCGCACGTCGTCGTCCTGGATATGACGGCGGTCCTCGCGCAGGTGAACGGTGATCTGTTCGGCACCCGCTTTTTCAGCGAGCGACGCCGCGAGCAGGAGATCCGGGTACGGGGTGTTCCGGAGCTGCCTGAGCGTGGCGATGTGATCGATGTTGACGCCGAGCCTGGGTGTCTTGCGGATAGTCACGTTAGCTGCAATCTGCCACACGGGGCCGGTCGCGTTCAAGACTCGCGTTCAGGGCACGCCTTCAAGACCGGCCCGGTCAGAGCTCGGAATGCAGCGGCGCGCTTCCGCAGACGCGGTCGAGCTCTGCCCGCAGCGCGTTCGGCGTGGGCCACTCCTGCCGGAGCACGTCGCGGATCGGCCAGAGATCGACGCGCGTGGGAGGGACGGGATAATTCGCGACCAGGGTCTCGAGCGCGGCCCTGGAGACATCGCCCGCGGAAAGCGCCGAGCCGCCGGAGGACAGGGTGCGGACGCGGCTCACGGCCGGACGCAGGAGAATCGACTCGCGCCTGAGCTCGTAGGTCACGCTTTCGCCCGAGGGGACGTCGACGCCGTTCCCCCTGAGGCGGGCGGTCACGGACGAAGGCGTCGTCACGATCTCCAGGTCGAAGCGTCGGGCGCTCTGCAGCGCATACTCCGCGGCGCAGGACTTCCAGTAGCGGGCGTGCACGTCGAAGATCTGGTCGGCCACCTCGTCCGTCTCGGCGAAGACGCGCTTGGCGAGCCTGAGCTCGCCGGGCCGGAAGCCGTCGTCGAAGCTCACCTCGTAAGCGGCGCGCAGGTTCTCCGAGCCGAGAGGGTCATACCAGTTGTAGGGGTCGTGGTCCCAGAGGGAGAAGTCCGCTCCGGTCACCCTGCCCTGCTCGTCGCGATCGATGTAACGGAACGCCGGCGTCTCGTAATAGTAATAGACCTGATAGGCCCAGTCGGACGCGAGCCGCGCGTTCAGGACGTCACCGTCGAGGTGGAAACGGATCCGCACGATGAG
>CAYZKI010000289.1:0-4418 GCA_964478745.1 uncultured Bacteriovoracaceae bacterium | reverse complement strand
GTTTCGATCCCCGGCTTCGCCAACTGGTTCGGCACGTTTTTCGTCCGGTTCGCCCCGCGCAGGCTCGTGCCGAAGATCGTGATGCGCATGCAGGAGAAGGCGCATTCGTAAGCCTATTCAGGCTCTCAGCTCCGTTAGTTGACAAAAGACGCGCTGCGTCATAAGACTTGCGCCGTGTTGAAGGGTGTGTGGCTCTCGGCAGGCGTGGTTCTCTTGGCAACGGCACAGCTCGCGGGCGCGGCTCCGCCGAACCTGCTTCCGGATGACCCGGTTTTCGCCGCCGCCAAGCCTCGTCCGGGCGACCAGAGATACAGCATCGAGCTGCGGATCATCTCGCACGACGCGAAGCTCAAGCCTGAGCTGCGCGAGCGGCTGCTTCGCGCCGTCGAGCGCGTCTACTCGCAGTGCGCGGGCGTCGACTTCCGCGTTTCCGTCGTGGCCGAGGCGAAGGGCAAGCAGGGCAAGTACGTCGCGGACCAGACCGGGGCGAAGAACGGGCAGTATACCCTGCGCGAGAACTTCGTGAAGTTCTTCGAGCCCTGGGTGGCGAGCCGAGTGCCGAACGTGATCGACGTGCACGTCGTGAAGAGATTCCCGGGTCCGGCCACCGCCTACGGGCACGCCTACAGCGAGGTGACGGAAAAGACCCACGTCATCGACTATCCGGCCGGGATGACCCGGTACCGCCCGAGCGAGCTCAGCGGGAATTCGCTGATCATCGCGGTCGAGCCCACGGAAAAGGCGGAAAAGGAAATGAACAAGTTGCGCCGTCCCGGCACTCCCCTCACGGGGAATGACTGGGTCGCAGGCTGGACCAAGCCCGCGAGCGACCTGCTCGCGCACGAGCTCGGCCATATCCTCATGGAAGACCTGACCACGTTCAATCACGGATGCATCGGAGAGCCCAACAACGCCTGCCCGCGCTCGAACCTCATGTCGAACGGCGGCTCCGATCTGTCGGTCTACTACGTGCCGCCGAAGTTCAAGGACGTGCTCGGCTATACGCCTCTGCCTCAGGTGAACGACCACCAGTGCGACCTGCTCAGGAAGCATGACGCGGTGAAAGTCGGCCCATAGCTTTACGTCAATTCCCGGCGCGCCATCTTCGGACGGTGAAGCCCGGATCACCGAACTTCTTCACGTACTTCCCGATCCACTGGCGCACGTCCGATCCCTCGTACTTGAGATGCCTCGGATTCGGGATGAACCCCCAGATCCAGCCGGCGAGATCGAGATCGATGTCCGCCTCCGAGTCGGAGAAGCGGTAATTGATCTGGATCCGCGGCTCTTTCCGCACGCTCGTGTAGCCCTGGATGTCGAAGCCCTTGTGAAGCGATCCGCCGAGGTCTCCGCGGTTGAAGCGGAAGCGGCCGCTCTCGATCTTCCCGTCGGCCCGGCGGATCCGGTAGCTTCCGCCCGACTGCCGCCACCGCTCGAAGAGGTCGGCATCCATCCGGACGAACAGGCGGGTGCCGATGAAAGCGGTGACCGACTCGATCAGCTCGCGGCTGTTGACCCAGGCCGGAGAGCCGCGGTCGTCGTCGACCGCGATGTCCATCAGCGAGAAGGCGCGCATGAGCGCGAGGAACGTGGCCGCTTCGGCGTCGTTCAGCCGCGTCCACTGCTCCCATTCGCCCGCGAGCTCCTCGGAGCGCAGGGCGCCGAACGCCGTCGTCGCGAGCAGCTCGCGCGCGCGGGCATCGAGCGCGTCCCAGGGCCTGAAGTTCTCGGCAAGCCAGTAGCTGCAGTCCCGGTCGGACTGGTTCTCGCAGTAATGGGGGTCGGGCACGAGGGCGTGACCGACGGGGGAGACGAAGGAAAGCGACAGGAGCAACGGCAACACGAAACGCATCGCGCGAGTGTAGCGCGAAAGCGAGTCGTGATTTCCAGCCGAAACTTATGGATGCCTGCTCGAGCCGGGCGGCGCCGAAGCGAGCTGCACCGGGATCTCGAGCGCGTCCTTCGAGAAGCGGGCGAGCCGTCTCATCATCTGCTCGGTGAGGTCCTTCGCCCGCTGCGGGGGAAGGCCGGGCGTGTTCGCGATCCTGTCCTGGCAGCCCAGGTCCAGGCAGAGGTTCACGCCGACCCGCCGTTTCGAATCGACGTCGGCGGAGAGCAGCCCGATCTGGTCCGACATGCCGTGCGCGTGGCACCACTCGCACATCCCCGAGCCCGCGGTCGCGCCGACCACGGTGCTCTGGTAGCGCTTGAAGACGATGCCCAACGGAGCCGCCCACTGCGGGCGGCTGAAGACGATGAACACGCGGACGCCCGAAGGCTCGCTCCAGGCCACGTAATGCCTGAAGGTCATCGGGAAGCTGGCTTTCCGAGGGAGCTCGACGTGCTTCTGGTCCCGCCGCCTGAACGACGAGATGAGGTCGGCTTCCGAGTCGATCCGGAACAGCATTACTTCTCGGTGGCTCCCTTGGTCTTGAGTTGCGCGTCGTTAGCCGCGATGAACGCGCGGATGTCGTCGGCCATGTCGAGGAGCTTCGTCCACTGCTCCTTGTAGAGCGTGACCGGGAAGCGGCCCAGGCCGTAGACGGAAAGCGCGCCCTTCTCGCTGACCTTCAGGGACAGGCCCTTCGCGGAGGTCTTCTTCAGCGCCTGGTTTTCCGCGCGCAGTCTTTCGAGCTCGGCCTTCATATCCTCAGACATCGGTGCAGGTCCTTTCGTATGCGGGCCATGCGCGGCCCGCGCTGGCAGGAGTATCTCACCGGGCGGATTCAAAAGCCACCCCATGAGCCACCGCGGCATCAGGGATGCCCGGGTGAGGGTGGACGGAGCGGCCGATCGGCCCTTACAATGTCTCCATGAGCCAAAACGTGATGATCACGACGACGGACGAGCTACCGAACCTGCGCGTGCTGCAGCACTTCGGGGTGGTGAGCGGAAGCACGGTGCGCTCGAAGCACTTCGGCAGGGACATGTTCGCCGGGATCAAGAACATCTTCGGCGGAGAGCTCAAGGGGTATACCGAGCTGATGGAGGAGTCGCGCGTGGAGGCGACCCAGCGGATGCTCGCCCAGGCGGCGGCGCTCGGCGCGAACGCGGTCATCGGCGTGCGGTTCGCGACCAGCTCGATCGCCCAGGGGGCGGCCGAGATCTACGTGTACGGCACGGCCGTCCGGGTCGGGTAAGCGCCGTGGAGATCATCGTCTTCGCGGTGCTCGTCAGTCTCGGTTATTTCTTCGGGCGCGGCATCGAGAAAAGCCATTTCGAGGACCTGATCCGGCGGGAGAAGGCGAGCCTCGCGTTCCCGATCCATTCGGGAAAGAGGCTTCCCGAAGGCGCGACGGCCTGCTTCGTGGTCGCGCGGTCGGTGGTCATCTCCGACGATTACTTCAAGAAAGTCTCGGCCGGGCTCAAGTCGATCATCGGCGGAAGGCTCACCGCGTACGAGACGCTCCTCGATCGCGCCAGGCGCGAAGCCACCCTTCGCATGAAGGAGGAGGCCATGAAGCTGGGCGCGCGCGGCGTGGTCCACTTCCGGCTCGAGTCCGAGAGGATCTTCGGCGAGGAGCAGACGGGCGCGATGGGTGTCGTCCAGGTCACGGCCTACGGCACCGCGTACAAGTGACGTGGACAGGAAACCCGAGGCCGAGTTCGTGCCGAAGGAGCTGGGCGGAACGCTCGAGGGGAACGTCAACGTGTCGCCCGAGCACCCGCTTCGCGAGTTCTCGCTGATCCTGGCCTTCACGCTGGCCCTGCTCTTCGCCGTATATCTGGCGCTGGGCTGGGTGGCCGAGCGCGTGGTGACCCGCATCTCGCACGAGACCGAGAGGCGGTGGTTCTCCTCCCTCGCCGGAGGCGTGCCGAGCGCCGAGCTCGACGCCGTTCTCGCCAAGGTGGACGACGACCCGTCCCGCAAGGTGGACATCCGCGAGACCTGCGAGAGGCTCGAGAACGCGTATGCCATGCCGGGCGCGCAGATCCGGGTCACCACCGGGCTGCTCCGCGAGGTGAAGACGGAGAACGGCCTGGCCTTCGTCATCGCGCACGAGCTCGGTCACGTCCGCCACCGGCATGCGCTCCGGCAGACGGGCAGGCAGGTGCTGATCGTCGCTTTCTCGCAGCTGCTCAGCCTCGGCGGGGAGGCCGCCGCGATCTTCTCGCAGCAGGGCGCGAGCTTCATGGTGCTGAGCTACTCGCGCGCGCAGGAGGAGGAGGCCGATCGTTTCGCGATCGAGGCCGTGAAGCGCGGTTACGGGCACCTCTCGGGCGCCGGCGAGTTCTTCGAGAAGATGCGGGAGAAGTACCGGCTGCTCGAGTACATACCGCCGGTGTTCAGCACCCACCCGGGAACCGGCGAGAGGATCGCCGAGCTTGCCCGGCAGGCGGGCCCGGAAAGCCGCGAGCGCCCCGTGATCGCTCGATCGGGCGCCGCTTCAGCCTGTCCCTAGGATGCCCGTTCGGGT
>CAYZKI010000288.1:3741-4425 GCA_964478745.1 uncultured Bacteriovoracaceae bacterium | reverse complement strand
ACCGCCAGCAGGCCGAAGCTCACGAAGCCCTGGTTGCCCGCGAGAAGCAGCGAGCTGTAGCCGATGACCGTCGTGACGCTGCAGAGGCCGACCGCGCCGCCGGTGTCGCGGAGCACCTTCAGGATGTTCTTCCCGCCCTCTTCCCGGTAGCGCTGGAAGATGTTCACCCCGTAATCGACGCCGATGCCGAAGGTGATCGGCAGCGCGATGAAGTTCAGGAAGTTGATCTTGATCCAGAAGCCCATGATGATCCCGACGAGCCAGACGACGCCCAGGATGAGCGCGAAGAGGACCAGCGAGATGGTCTGCCAGTTTCGGAACAGGAAGATGACGAGGAGCACGACCGCGAGGAATGCGAAACCCGTCGCCTTCGGGCCGTCGCTCGAGATGGCCTGATAGAGGTCCGAGGTGATCGCGATCGAGCCCGCGACGGGAGCGCCGGGCGAGACCGAGTCGGCGGTCGAGCGCACGGTCTCGATGAAGCTCGTGAGCTTCTCGCCCTTCCAGATGTCCTCGGAGTCGTGCGGGGGCTCGACGACGACCATCTTGCCGATCGAGCCGTCTTTCTCCGTGAACTTCGAGAGCACGAGCGGCGGCAGGTCGTGCTGCGCGATCGGCTTGAAGACCGCGGGGTTCAGGAAGCTGTTCACGATCGCCTTGTCCTCGTCGGACAGGCGGTAGAAG
>CAYZKI010000288.1:0-3731 GCA_964478745.1 uncultured Bacteriovoracaceae bacterium | reverse complement strand
TGCTGCTCGGGCAGGAAGTCGTACAGCGTCGAGACGGCGGCGATCATGCTGCCTTTGCCTTCCTGCTGCTTCTTCTTCTCGAGGAGCCGGGCGATCTCCTTCGCGTCGTTCGGCGAGTGCGCGAGGATGACGATCGGCGAGAGATAGCGCTGGAAGATCTGATCCATGTACTTGGTCAGATAGCCCGCGCCGCGCTCGATGCTTTCCTTGTTGCGCAAGCGGCCGAGGTTGGTCTCGATGATGGTCTGGTCGAAGCGGAAGAAGGTCGCGACGCTCGCCACGGTCATGACGAAAGCCGTGGCCCAGATGGCCCCGGGGTACTTGCTGACGAAGCCGGCCAGCAGCGGGGTCGCCCAGGGCTTCGGGATCTTTTTCTTGCGGTAGTCGATGGGGAAGGTGCGGTCGAGCAGCGTCAGCGTGGCCGGCAGCACGGTGAAGGCGCTGATCCAGCACAGGATCATGCCGATCAGGCCGATCAGCCCGAACTGGTTGAAGCCGCGGAAGTCCGTGAGGATGAGCGAGCCGTAGGAAAGGCCCGCGGCGAGCGACGCCGTCCAGGTGGCGGTGGCCGTGTGAACCATCGCGATCATCGTCGCCCGCTCGTGGCCGACGCGGCGCCTGCGCTCCTCGAGGTAGCGCCCGAGGAATATGACCCCGAAGTTGACGCCGTTTCCGATGATGATGCTGCCCAGGAACGCCGAGTTGGCGTTCAGGTATCCCACGGCGAAGAAGGAGGAGCCGAACGTCCAGAAACAGCCGATGAACACGCTGTAGACGAGGAGCATCGTGCCGCGGATGCTCCGGAAGAAGATGAACATGGCCAGGCCGACCGCGGCGAAGACGATTACCGAGGTGATCCCGAGGTCGCTGATCAGCGAGTCGTGCTCCTCGAGCGTTTCCTGCACGCCGCCCGCGTAGCGGACCTTCATGTCCGGCGCGTAAGACGCCGGATTGAGCGCCTCGACCGCTCCGGAAACAGCCGCCTTGAGCTGCTTCTGCATGGTGATCGACGAGCTCTTGCCCGGCATGTTCGCGAGGAGGATGCGCACCTTCGCGTCGGGCGTCGCGTAGAAGCCTTCGGGGAAGCGGTCGTACCCGGACATACGGCCCACGTACTTGCGGCGGAGGGCCTCGAAGTCGAGATTGGGCTCCGGGATCTCGCGGCCGCCGAAGATGTTGATCGGGTTATGGAGCTCCTTCTCGTATTCGATCCGGTTGGCGATGAAGTCGCGGATGCGCTCGAGGTCCTCGACCTCCATGTAAAGCGCCTGGCGCTCGCGGAAGAACTCGAGCTCGCGGTCGATGCGGTACTCGGTTCCCGCGATCGTCGTGCGGGGAACCTTGTCCAGGCGCTCGGCGAGATCGAGGATGAATCGCTTCGAGGCCTTGACGTCGTCGGAGAACACGAAAACCGCGAGATGGTCGATCGACTCGAGGCGCTTGGTCACCTGGTTGAGATCGACGACGCTTCGTGCGGTGGTGGGGAGGAGTTCCTCGATGTCCGTGCGAAGGCCTTTGTAGAGCTCGACCGTGTAGTAGAGCCCGAGTCCGCCCGTGAGTGTTCCGAGCAGCGCGACAAGACCTGACCAACGAAGCACAAGACGCGAAAAAGATTGCAATTACCGGCTCCCCCAGTAAACCTACTCTAGTCGTGAATCTGAAGGAACTGGCAAAATCCTTTATCACCTCGCTGGGTGATTTCGTCCTCTTCGTTTCGCAGACTCTCGGCGCCATCCCGCACATCTGGAGACGCAAAGGTCTGGTGCTCAAGCACTGCGAGTTCATCGGCGTGAGCTCGCTGGGTGTGATCGTCGTGGCCGCGACCTTCATGGGCGGCGTGCTGGGCTACCAGCTTTACGTTTCCTTCAAACGTTTCGGAGCCGAAGCGCTGCTCGGAGCGACCACCGGCGTTTCCCTTTTCCGCGAGCTCGCTCCCGTGATGGGCGCGGTGATGGTCACGGGCCGGGCGGGCGCCGCGATCGCCGCCGAAATGGCCAGCATGCGGATCACCGAGCAGATCGACGCCCTCGAGGTCATGGCGGTGGATCCGCTCGAGTATCTCGTGGCGCCGCGCGTTGTGGCCGGCACCCTCATGATGCCGCTCCTTTCTGTTATCTTCGGCGCGGTCGGATCGGTGGCCGCGATGATCGTTTCCTGCTGGATCATGGGGCTGGATCAGGCGGTGTTCTGGACGCAGTTCGTGAAGTACGTGAACGGTATCGAGCTCGTGCATTGTACGGTGAAAGGCGCCGTTTTCGGCTTGTTCCTGACCTGGATCGGGTGCTTTTGCGGGTACAACGCCTACGGCGGGGCCCGGTCCGTGGGCCTGGCGACCCGGACCACGGTCGTCGCAAGCCTCTTGACCATTCTTCTCAGTGATTACATCCTGACGTCGCTTCTTCCGTTCGGCTTCCCGAATCTAAAGGTAGACCCCGTATGAATCCCTCGCACTCCACGCCCGCGACTCGCATCAAGGTGGGGCTTTTCACGGTTCTCTCGCTGATCCTGATCGGCGGGATCACGGTATTCGTGAACGACCGGCCGTACTGGTGGAAGCCTTGCCAGATGGTGAAGATCAACGTGGAGGACGCGACAGGCCTGAAGCCCAAGTCTCCGATCCGCTCGCTCGGCCTCGAGATCGGCTATCTCGTTTCCGTCGAGCTGACGGAAACGCACGTCACGCTCGGCATCTGCATCACCGCGCCCGTCGAGGTCCTGCCGACCACCCGCGCGTACATCCGCGGCGAAGGCTTCCTGGGCGACAAGTTCGTCGAGCTGAAGCCGGTGCGCTACATGGGCGAGCAGGCGGTCGAAGGCGAGAGCGCGCCCCGTGAGCGCCTGCCCGCGCAGATCCCGGCCAGCGAACTGCCTGACCAGACGCTCAATGATGGAAAGGGACAACCCGGCGAGGTTTCGCTCGATCAGGAGAACGCCCCGGGTCCGGCGCTCGAGGTCGAGCTCCAGCCGGTCATCGAGCCTGTCCATGAACCCGTCCAAGACGCCGGGCACGAGGCGCTGCAGAAGGCGTGGGACTTCCTCTTTCCGTCCGCGTACGCGGCTCCGGCCGCGCCGGCGGCGCCCCCGGCTCCGCGCGCCCCCGGCCGCGAAATCCCGGTCGGCGAGGGATCGGAGGACATGCAGGCCCTCGTGAAGCGCGTCGACGACCTCGTCCGCCAGATGACGGGGCTCACGAACAACCTCAAGGACGCGATCAATCCCGAAGAGCTGCGCAAGACCATGGTCCAGCTGAACCGGACCCTGGAGAGCGCCTCGAAGACCCTTTCGCCCGAAGGCGGCCTGAACCAGACGGCGCAGCGGACGCTGGCCAAGCTCGAGGACGCGATCGAGCAGCTTCGCGACCAGATGGCCCGCGTGAACCGCGGCGAAGGCTCGGTCGGCATGATCCTGAACGATCCGACCTACGCCGAAGAGATCCGCCAGGCCATCCGCAACGTGAACCAGCTCCTCTCTCGGGTGGGCGGCGTGCGCTTCGTCGTCGACGTCGGCGCCGAGATCCTGACCGAGTACCGCAGGCAGGGACGTGGCTGGTTCCAGCTGAACATCTGGCCGGTGCCCGATCGCTATTACCTGGTCGGTATCTCGATCGACCCGCGCGGCGGACTGACCAACGTCACCACGACCACGACGGTCGGCTCGAACACGATCGTCCAGTCCCAGGAGATCGTCGAGGACCAGCGGATCCTGATCACCGGCATGCTCGGCAAGGTGTT
>CAYZKI010000287.1:458-4427 GCA_964478745.1 uncultured Bacteriovoracaceae bacterium | reverse complement strand
TCACGACCCGCGAGCGCGCCAACCTCGCCTCCCGCCGTGCCGGAACGAAGATCGCGTTCACGGGCGGCGACACGTCGGAGTCGCGCTCCTCGACGATCCACCTCGAAAACACCGGCTCGATCCCGACGCCGGTCTGGATGGACCTGTACACCCCAGGCGGCTTGCGCGTCCGCGGCCGTCACCTCGGCGTGATGCCGGCCAACGGGAAGTGGGAGCTGTCCAGCCAGTGGAACGACCAGGACCTGCTCGCAGGCTATCGCGGCCCCTACTCGGTGGTCCTGCGCGCCGAGACCATGATCACGGGCCGCCTCACGAGCGCGAGCGGGGACCGCTCCGACGCCATCGTGATCGAGAGCCAGTAAGCGCCCTTCACTCCGAGCGATCGAGGCCGAAGCCCTGGTGCAGGCTTTCGACCGCCGATTTCGCCTGCGCCTCGGCGATCAGGCAGGACACCTTGATCTCCGAGGTGGTGATGAGCTTGATGTCGATGCCCGCGCGGCCGAGCAGCGCGAACATCTTCGCCGCGACGCCCGGATGGTGCTGCATCCCCACTCCCACGATACTCACCTTGGCGAGCTTCGGCTCCTCGGCGATGCGCATGCCCTTGAACTCGGTTTCCCCGAGCTGCTCGAGGACGCGGCGGGCCTTGAGATGGTCGGTCTGCCCCACCGTGAAGCTGATCGTGAGCAGGTTGTTCGAAGGGACATCCTGCACGATGACGTCGACGACGATGGCCGCGTCGGAGAGCGCGCCGAAGATCTTCGCCGCCACGCCCGGCCCGGCCGGCAGGTTCTGAAGCGTCAGCTTGACCTGGCCCGCGTCCGCCGCGACGCCGGCGACGACCACTTGTTCCATCGAAGAATCCCTTGAAACCACTCGAGTACCCTCCACCGGATCGAAGCTGGAACGGACATGCAGCGGAAGCCGGTACTTCGCCGCGATCTCGACCGACCGGATCTGGAGCACCTTGGCCCCCAGGCTCGCGAGCTCCATCATCTCCTCGTAGGAGATGCGCGAGATCTTGCGGGCCTTCGGGCACAGCCGCGGGTCGGTCGTGTAGACGCCGTCGACGTCCGTGTAGATCTCGCAGTCATCGGCCTTGAGCGCGGCCGCGATGGCGACGGCGCTGGTATCGCTTCCGCCGCGGCCGAGCGTGGTGATGTTGTTCTCGGGATCGACGCCCTGGAAGCCCGCGATGACCGGGATCGATTTGAGCGCGATCTCCCTGCGGAGGAGGCTCGTGTCGATCTCCTGGATGCGCGCCTTCGAGAACGTGCTGTCGGTCAGGATGCCGATCTGGTGGCCCAGCATCGGGCGGGCGCGGTGGGTCCCGGGCCTGAGCAGCCCGCGCTTCTCGGCCTCGGTGTTGATGGCCAGGGTGACCAGCCCGACGGCGATCTGCTCCCCGCTGGCGATGAGCATGTCGTACTCGCGGGAGAAAGGGATCGGGTTGATCTCGTTGGCCAGCGCGACCAGGCGGTTCGTCTCGCCCGACATCGCCGAAACGACGAGGACGATGTCATCGCCCCTGGCCTGGCAGTCCAGCGCCCACGAGGCGACGTGGCGTATCCGCTCGATCGTCCCCACCGAGGTGCCGCCGAATTTTTGAACGATCAGAGCCATGGGGGCTTCCCTACCGAATTTCGCGGGGCGCGAGCAACAGAAACTGTCGCTTCACTTTCTCTTCTTCGCGACCTTGCCGACGATCCTGTCGTTGTAGTCGCACGCGTGCTGGCAGCCGTCCTTCTCGCCGAAACGCTTCAGCACCTTCTCGAACTCGCGAAGGTCGGCGTCGGTGGCGAAGATGTCCCGCTCCCCGCCTTCCTTGGCGATGAGATATGCCATGAACAGCGTGAGTCGCTCGTCGGAGCGGTGCGGGTCCGTTCCGCGCCCCATGCGGCGGTTGTAGCGCGCGAGCGCGAGCAGCTCGGACAGGCTCAGGTGCACGCCGCTCATCCCCTTGATGGTCTTCTGAAGCTCCTTCATCCTGTTCAACGAACGGGTGGCCCGCCGTGTAGCCCACGGGCTGGCGGAGGCGGTTCAGGCGCTCCTGGATGAGCGGGAAATTCAGCCAGTCCGCCTCGGCGCGGATTCCCTGGTCGCCGATGGGCTTGAAGATCTCTTCCCAGAACATGTGGCCGAACAGGTTGATCGCCCACTCGTTCGACTGCGGGCGGTACGGAAGCTTGCTCATGGCGTTGTACAGCACGCCGCGCCCAACGCTGTCGTTCATGAAGAACAGCTCCGAACGGATGCCCGTCACGAGTGGATGATCGTTCGAGCTGTTGGGGGCGAAACCGCCGAGCTCGTGCGGGATCGCGAAGCGCTGCCCGAGCTGCGAGTAGCGCGCCGTAGCGTAGCGATCGGTACGGTCGTCGACCACGGTCATCGTGAAGAAGGCGACCGCCGAGTCGTGACTCGTGGTCTTCGACTGCTGCCCGAAGAGCCAGCCGATCAGGGGGATCTTCCTCAGCCCCGGATACCCGCTGTTGCGGTCGCGGCCTTCGACGGTGTTCGTCCCGCTGACGAACGCGGGCTGCTTGTTCTTCACGAGCATGTTGAAGGTGGTGGCGATCTTCTCGAACTGGGTGATCGGGCCGTCAGCCGTCTCGAAGGTGCGGATCGCGCCTCCGTCCTCGAGGCGCCCTTCGACGGAGATGTCGAGGCTGCTCAGGATCTTCCGCCACTCGTAGTTGAACTCCTCATCCTGGGTGAGGATGCGATCCACGTCTTCCAGGCGGATCTGCGAGAACTTGCCCTGGCGGTAGAAGCGCTCGATCTTCTCGAGCACGGCCGCGTTCTGCGGCTCCTTCAGCCACGCCTCGATCCGCGCGTTGAGGTCGTCCATCCGCTCGCGGAACACCGGCGTCTCGATCACGCTCACCTTGTTGAGGACGAGCCCGAGCCCGACCTCGGTGTTCTCGAGGGCGGCCACCCCCTCACCCGAGACGCGGACCGGCGTGACCTGCTTCTTCACGAACTCGTAGGGCTTCACGTCGTCGCGATAGTGTTCGTAATCGCGCTTCTGCACGTCCTTCTGGCGGAACGCGCGTCCATCGGCCTCGAGCGCCTGGATCTCCGCCTCGAGCGACCCGCCGCCCAGGGGGATGCCGACCTTCAAGGTGCCCGCGCCCGGGTTGGCCGAGCTCGAGAAGCTCGAGCCGCCGTCCGGGTTGTAGCCCCAGCGGGCGCCGAGCTCGCGCGCAGTGTCCTGCGAGACCGAGAGGATCTTCACCTCCATGAGCACCTGCCAGGGCTCGCGGTTGTACTGCTTCCAGATGGCCAGGAGCTCGCGCTCCTCGGCTTCGGGCAGGCTGTCGTAGATCACGCTCCTGGAAGGCTCGTCCCAGGTGATGCGGCTGTCGTTGATCCCGCGCTGCACCTTGAACTCCTGCACGCGCTGCTTTCCGGCCTCGGGGTGGAAGCGGAAGACGAAGCGGCCGCTCTTGAGCGCGGGCGCGGAGACCTGGTCGTCGTCGATGTGGACGAGCACGGACCTCTCGATCTGCTCGAGACGCGAGATCACGACCTTCAGCTCGGCCTCGGTATTGGTGGAAACGTAAACGACGCCTGACTCCGCCTCCGCGAGATCGATCAGGTCGTCCGTGGCGTTGCCGTCTTCCTTCAGGAATCCGTTCACCAGCGAGCCTTCGACAAGACGCTTGAAGGCCTCGACGTCGGCAAGCACCTTCGGCGCGCTGAGGCGCTCGGTTGAAGCGTCGCGAACGGCGCCCGGCTTCGACAGGTCGTGGTACTTCCTCTGCCCGCGCTTGAGCTCAAAGCGGTGGAAATAGTTTCCAAGGGCGCCCTGACCGGCCTGCTGGAGCCCCCCGGCCGCACCGGCGCCGGGCGCAACAGGGTCGGCGTCGCAGGCCATGAGTGCGAGAGCGGCTAGGATCCCCATCGGAAGCTGAAACTTGTGCATGCTCGGCCTGTACCCTTGGTTGACGCAGTGAGTCAAGAATAATT
>CAYZKI010000287.1:0-448 GCA_964478745.1 uncultured Bacteriovoracaceae bacterium | reverse complement strand
GCATCTGCACCAGGGAGGCGCCAAGCTCGCCTTCACGTACATGGGCGAGGCGCTCGAGCGCCGCGTGCGCCCGCTGGCCGAAAGCGTCCAGGCGGAGCTGATCGAGCCCTGCAATGTCTCCGACGACGCCCAGCTCGACGCTCTCTTCTCCAGGGTCCGGGACCGCTGGGGCTCGCTCGACTACCTGATTCATTCCGTGGCTTTCGCCAACCGCGAAGACCTCGACGGTCGCTTCGTCGACACCTCGCGCGAGGGCTTCCGCATCGCCATGGATATCAGCGCGTTCAGCCTGGTGGCCTGCGCGAAGCGCGCCGAGCCGCTGATGGAATCCGGCGGCTCGATCGTCACCCTTTCCTATTACGGCGCCGAGAAGGTGGTCCCGAACTACAACGTCATGGGCGTCGCGAAGGCGGCTCTCGAGGCCTGCGTCCGCTACCTGGCCTGGGAC
>CAYZKI010000286.1:2987-4489 GCA_964478745.1 uncultured Bacteriovoracaceae bacterium | reverse complement strand
CCGCTAAAGTTCGTGGGTACTGCTTGGGTTGGTGGATGCGCTCAGGGGCGCACGACGCGGAATTTGGCGCGGAAAGTGGTGCGGGAAGTGCGACTGCGGAATGCGGCTCTCATGACCGGCTCCTTTTTTCGTTTGGGGACCGAGGCGACTCTCCCGAGTCCCTTCGGCCCTCTCACAGCCTCTGGGCAGGTGATTGTGCGAGCCGCGTGCCACGTGGATTTTTTCAATAGTTTCAATGAAAGAGGGAAATCCGGCCCCATTTCCGACAAACAAGACCTGTGTAATTCACGCCGCGTCGAAGCGGCGCCGGGGACACAGTGGTGACGAAAGGCATCCGCGGAGCTGAAGCGGCCCTTGCGCGCCGGCGGACCGAGGGGCGTGGGTCCATTGATTATGCATACAATGTATAATTAATAGATTTTGACCCTTTCCGTGAATGATACTACTTCTCGCCTCGCCCCTGACAAAAACCCCGAGAGGGCGAAGCGGCGAATGCCCAGCCCCCTCACAAGAAATTTGGAGTAGTAGTCATGTTCAAGAAGTACTTTGCCCTGATGTCCCTGACCCTGGCGGTTGCCGGTTCGTCGATGGCCCACGCCGACGATGAGCTCACCTTCTGCGGCCTTCCCGAGTCCTCGAGCGACGACCGCATGGTCGATCTTCCCGGCAGCATCGACCTCGGCCGCGCCACGAAGACCGACGTGGAAGAGCTGGATTCCCTGACCCGCCAGCAACTCGTCATCGCCGCGCGCACGCTCGGCATCAACGCGCACGGCACCTGGCAGGCCGTTCTCGAGTTCCGCGACGCGAGCGAGGCCGGCGATCTCTATGTCGGCCACTTCCGCGTCGGCCGCGACCGTTTCACGCGGATCTCGTACTATCCAGGGGGCAATCCGGGCGGAGTGATCTTCAAGAAGGGCACCCGCACCGCGATCGCCACGATCGACGACTCCACGCTCAGCTGCCTGTAAGAGGCGGAACGAGCGCTGGATCCACGCGATCGAGCAAAGAGGGAGACCTTCCTGACCGGGGAGGTCTCCCTTTCTTCATTGGTGCGCCTGGCCGTGCCAAATCGGGCCGGGGATGCAAGAAAAGTACGGATGAAGACTGGAACCTGGGTGGGAGTTCTTGTTTCCTGCATTCTGAGCCTGGCCGGCGCCTCCGCCGCGCGGGCCGAGACGGACAGCCAGATCCGTATCGATGACATGGTTTTCGACTCGGAGGATCTCGAGGTCGGTATTCTCAGCACGGGAATGAAGTACTACTCGGCGAGCCCCTGGAAGGACGGCTACATGCCCGTCCAGTTCGCGCCGGAAATCACTCCGCAGCAGCGCAAGATGTTCTTCGAGGAATGCCAGAAGTGGACGAGGCTTGCCAACGTCCGCTGCGGCCTCCGGAAGCGGGAGCACCAGTATCTTCGCGTCGTCAACGACCCGAAGGACGGCTGCAAGGTCCACGTCGGAAGACGGAGCTGGGGCCGCATCAGCGAGATGAACATGCCG
>CAYZKI010000286.1:0-2977 GCA_964478745.1 uncultured Bacteriovoracaceae bacterium | reverse complement strand
CCCCGGGACAGATCACGCACGAGATCGGCCACGCTTTCGGGTTGATCCACGAGCATCAACGGGCGGACCGCGACCGGTACGTGACCGTCGATCGTTCGGCTGTCGATCCGAAGATGGCCCACGCTTATGACCTGATCTCGACGTCGGTCCAGAACGGTCCTTACGACTTTATGTCGATCATGCATTACCCACGCGACTCTTACGCGCTGCCTGGAAAGATCATCATGACCCCGAAGCCGGGCTTCGAGAGCTACCGGATCGACATGGGAATGACCGTATGGAGATCGGCCGAGCCGACCGCGCTCGACGGACGCTCGCTCGCCTCGTTGTACGGACCGCCCGTCCCGTGAGCTTCAGGCTTTCTCGATCGTCACCCGCATCCCGTTTCGCGGGCGGAGGGTGATCAGCGGCTCGGGGATGATCGGATGACTCGGGTCGATCCTGATCTTGAAGCGACGAAGCATCAGGCCAAGCAGGAGCTGCGTCTCCACCATCGCGAACTGGCTGCCGATGCAGACCCGCGGCCCGCCGCCGAACGGGAAATACGAGTAGCGTGCATGCTGGGGAGCGGGTGATTCGCCGCTGGCGAGGAATCGCGCTGGGTCGAACCGGTCCGGGTCCGGCCAGAACTCCGCGGTCCTGTGCATGACGTAGGGGCTGACCAGCACGATCGAGTCCTTCGGGATCCTGAATCCTCCGATGACGTCGTCCTGCGCGGCGGTCCGGGCGATGACCCAGGCCGGGGGATACAGCCGCATCGACTCCTGGACGATCGCATGGATGATCGGCAGCTTCATCGCGTCTTCAAAGGTGGGCGACCGGTCGCCGAACTGCTTCCGGGCCTCTTCGCGGGCGCGCTGCTCCCATTCGGGGTGCTCTGACAGGAGCTTCAGCGTCCAGCTGAGCGCGTTCGCGGTCGTTTCATGTCCCGCGACGAACAAGGTGATGACCTCGTCGCGGAGGTCCGAGTCGCTCATTCCTTCGCCGGTTTCCTCGTCTCGGCTCGCGAGCAGAAGCGACAGGAGGTCGTTGAATCCCTCCGGCTTCTTCCTGCGCTCCGCGATCAGCTCGTGGATGAGCCGGTTCATGTCCGCGATCTGGCGCGAAGCTTCGCGGTTGCGCGGCGTCGGGATCCAGATGGGGATCCGGAGAGGCGAGAGCAGGACGTCATTGGCGTACTCGATGAGCGCGCTGACCGCCTGGCCGACGCGGTCGGCCTCCTGGCTCACGTCGACGCTGAAGAGGGTTTCGCCCGCGATCCGGAGCGTGAGCCTCATCATCTCGCGGGCCACGTCGAACGGCTCGCCGCCGATCAGCTCGCGCTCCCATCGCGCGAGCATCTGTTCGGTGGCGTGGGCCATCGTGCCGGTCATCTGCATCAGGCTCTTCTGATGGAAAGCGGGTTGAGCGAGCTTGCGCTGCTTCCGCCAGTGATCGCCTTCGCTCGTCAGCAATCCGTTGCCCATGAAAACGCGGAGCTCGTCATAGCCCATGCCCTTGCGATAGTGGGCGTGCGCGCCTTGAAGGACGTGGTGGACGTGCTCGGGCCGGTTGACAAGGAAGACCCGGACGCCCCCGACCGGAGGGCCCATCCAGTACTGAACGACGGGGCCGTATCGATCGGCAGTCTCGCGGAAGAACTCGAGAGGCCGGGTTCTGCGGTCATTCAGGCTTCCCAGGAGGAAGCTTCCTCGGGGCCCCGGGGCGTTCCCTGCGGATCGGACGTCAGCAACGGCTTCGCTCATGAGATGTTTCTAACAAAAAAGAACCGGCTCCGCCCCGATGTTCGCCCTGGGCGATTCGGGAGGAGCCGGCTTTGTGTTTCGCGGAAGCAGATCGGTCGGGCTTAGGCGTATTTCCTGGAGAATGCCTCGCCGAGGCTTTTGTGCTCGCGGCCGGAAGCCGAGAGGCTCTCGCGACGCTCTTCCTCTTCCTTGCAGGCGACGCAGAGGGTGGCCGTCGGACGGGCTTCGAGGCGGCGAACCTCGATGTCCTCGCCGCAGTCCTCGCAGAGGCCGAAGGTTCCGTCTTCGATCCGCTTGAGAGCTTCGTCGACCTTCTTCAGATAGAGCATCTCGCGGCTCCGGAGGCGCATTCTCATGGACTGCTCCATGTCGGTCGAGGCCTGGTCGATCTCGTCGAAGCGATCGTCGCTCGACGCGTTGAAGTCCTCGCGGATGATGCGATCGTTGTAGAGGATGCCATTCCTCTGCTCGAGGAAGATCTTCTTGAAGCGCTTCAGGCGGCTCGCGCGGCGTTCCGTCGGACGCTCAACCGTCCTGAGAACCGGCGACGCCTTCTCCACCGCTTTCGCGGCGGGCTTCGGTGTCGCGGGCTTCGTCACGGACTTCTTCGCCGAGCTCTTGCGTGCCGCGCCCTTCAGCTTCGCCACGACTGCCTTGCCTCGCGCCACGATCTTTCCTGCTTTCGCCTTGATGGGCGATTTCACTGCCGACTTCACTCCACTCTTCACGGCACTTCCCCTCCCTTGAGTTCTCGAATGATGGATTGACTGATCGCGTTCAGGGTCTCGAGGACCCCGTCCCCACGGTTCGCGACGGCCTCGAAATGCGGCCGGTGCATTGGATTGAAGGTCGCCTCGAGCTCGCGGACAGGGACCGCTCCCGGCAAGTCGCGCTTGTTGTACTGAAACACGAGCGGAATGCGGTTGAGGTCATAGCCCTGGCGCTCGAGCGCCTTCTCGAGAGATTCGAAGCTCTCGATGTTCGCTTCCATTCTTTCGGAACGGCTGTCAGCGACGAAAACGATGCCGTCGACGCCCTTGAGAATGAACTGGCGCGAAATGTCGTAAAAGGTTTGTCCTGGGATCGTGTAGAGGTGGAAGCGCGCCTTGTAGCCGCGCACGTCGCCGACCGAGAACGGGAGAAAATCGAAAAACAGCGTCCGCTCGTTCTCCGTGCTGAGATTCATGAGCCTGCCGCGCTGATCAGGCCGCGTCTGCTCGTAGATGTACTGG
>CAYZKI010000285.1:0-4500 GCA_964478745.1 uncultured Bacteriovoracaceae bacterium | reverse complement strand
GCTCGGCTCCGGGCTCAGGTGCGTGCTCATCACGGGCTCGAACATGTCGGGAAAGAGCACTTTCCTCCGCGCGGTCGGCCTGGGGCTAGTGCTCGCCAAGACGGGATCGCCCGTTCCCGCGCGAAGCTTCGTGTTCTCCAATTTTCCTCTCTACACCGCGATCCGCGTGAACGACTCCGTCCAGGACGGGATCTCGTCGTTCTATGCAGAGGTCAAGCGGCTGAAAGAAGTGCTCGCGGCCGCGCGGGCTGGGGAGCGCTGCTTCTACCTGCTCGACGAGATCTTCCGCGGCACGAACAACCGCGAGCGCTTCATCGGCAGCCAGGCCTATTTGAAAGCGCTGGCCGAAACCGAGGCCGTGGGCCTGGTCACCACCCACGATCTCGAACTCGCGAATCTCGAAGGCTCGACCCGCGGGCTCGCCAATTTCCACTTCCGCGAGGAGATCCGAGGCTCGGAGATGAGCTTCAGCTACAAGAAGATTCCCGGGCCGTCCTCGAGCACGAACGCGCTCCGGGTGATGAGCCTGAACGGATTGCCGATCGAATAGTGTGCCTCTTGTCCGTCCGCTGCCAGCCTCCGGGCGTGCTCTACCGGCTGTCCTCTGAATTCACCCATTTCGCGGACTCGTACCCTCGCTTCTGATTCACGTGGACATAGGGCCGCTTCACCACGACGTACTTCTCGGACGACTCGCCGCTGAGCGCGACGAGCCACGCGATGACGACGAGGATGGGGTTCTGGTGCCAGTAGGCGAGTGTCGCCAGCACCGCGACCAGGATGCGCGGCGCGAAGATCCATGCAAGCCACCAGATCACGCCGCCCGAGGCCACGCTCGAGAACAGCAGAGTGAGCCGGGGGAAGATCGTCACGAAGATCAGAAAGAAGACGCCTCGGTGGTCCCAGTAATTCTCGCGCCCGAACGTGACGTCCAGCGATCCGGTCGCGATCGCGACAGCGCCCGTGATGGCCAGGAAGAGGATCGCCCAACGAAAGAGTGTCTTCACGGGTTCGATCTACTAGCCGCTGGCGTCGCATCGTTCAAGGGGAGGGTAGGCCGGCGAAGCCTGCGCGTCCGCCGGTCACCCGCGGAAAGCTGTTAATCGAGCTCAGCGCTGATTTAATTTGACGCATAAAGTCATATATCGTAGCCGACGGTCATGAGTGTGCTCCGGTACTTCCACCCGGTCCTTCCTTCAAAGAGTCTCAAGCGCGCGCCGGTCGCGATCCAGGTGGCTGAGGAAAAGATCGTGCTCTTCCGGAGCAAGGACCGCGAAGTTGTCGCGCTCAGGGATCGCTGTCCTCATCGCTTCACGCCGCTTTCCGTGGGCCGGGTCACGGCCGAAGGGAAGCTCGCGTGCCCGTACCACGGCTGGGCCTTCGACTCGCGGGGCGAGGGCGTGAAGCCGGGGCAGGCGGAAGAAAGGCCGAGCTGCCGCGTGCGCTCTTACCGGGCCGTCGAGAAGCACGGGTACATCTGGGTGGCCGAGAAGTCGGCTGACGCCGGATCGATTCCCGAGCTCGAAGGCGACGGTTGGGTCCTCATCGATTCCTATCCCATCGTCTTCGAGGCGCCGCTCGAGCTCGCTCTCGACAACTTCAGCGAGGACGAGCATTTTCCGTTCGTTCACACGATGTTCGGCTGGAACGAGAGCCAGGTCCGGGAAGTCGAGTTCTCGTGCCGGCGCGTCGGAGACGAGGTGCATGTCCACTACTGGGGGCCGCAGAGAAGCTTTCCCGGCATGAGCTTCTTCCTTCTCAAGCCCGGGCAATACCTGAACAACGAATGGGTCCAGCGCTACGATCCCGTGCGCGTCACCTACACGACGCGGATCACTGATCGCGCCAAGGCCACCTCTTCTCCGACCCAGAACCGGATCGCGATCTACTTCGTCCCTTCGGGAGAAAGCAGGACGACCCTGCATGTGTTCCAGGCGGTGAAGTTCTCCCGGCCCGTCTGGTACTGGTTCCTTCCGATGATGAGAAGAGCCATCGTAGCGGTCGCGAAGGCCGACTTCAGGAACGATCAGGTCTTCGTCGAGAAGCTGCGTGGCGTTCCGCGCGGGCTCGAAGGCATGATGCTCGGGGAGTACGACGAGCCTTTGAAGCACAACCGCGAGCTTCTCGAGAGCGTCTACTTCGGCAGGCCGAGAACGGTCACGCCGCGATCAGGCGAGGTCCGCGGGGGTCACGAGATCCAGGCGACGCCGGGAATCGCGTGGAGCGACTCGACTAGCTCGGATCCAGCTCTCGGGCGAGATTGATCTCGAGAGTGGGGGAGCCTGGCGGTCCGCGGTGGAGCACCTCTTCCGGAATCCCATCGAGCGACAGAACGATCGAGTATCCCGACGGCAGCAGCCGGAGGGTATCGGCATAGTCGCGCAGGAACTCGAGGCGCTCCCATCGAGCCGCTCCGCTCAGGAGCTGCTCCAAATTTCTCGGCGGCCAGGTCTGGCGGCCGGAATAGACCGCGTCGGTCACGAGCGTCAGGCGCCGATCCTTCTTCGCGAGCTTGCCCCATTTCGAGAAAACCGTTTCAACCGTCGTTTTCAGGCAGACGTCGATGAAGCCTCCCACCACCGTGACGTCCGGGCTCGTGATCGAGAAGTCGAAGCCTCCGCTGCGCGAGTAGATGTAATGAGTCGGGCTGCAATCGGAATAGAAATACGTGTCGATGCCGGAGGCGTCGTTGAGATAGACGACGGGTATCCCGTTCTTCTTCGCCAGATCGACCGTGCGATCGATGCCGCTCTTGGAGCTCTGATCGATGTCCCAGTGATCCGAGGCGTGGGTCACGATCAATGCGGATTGGGAGGTCAGGCTGACCTGCCTGGGGTCTTCGTAATCCGGCAGCGGACACGCGGCCCAGGCTCCGTTCGGGAAGACGCAGAAGACGGCGATCAGCGCTCTTAACCGTAGCATTGGCGCATAGGATTACGGGCCCCGCGGGAAGTCAACCCCCATGGGTGTCCCCGCGGGCTGATGGGGCGACCCGACGGATGAAATCAGCCGCTCCCAGGGAACCCAGAACACGAAGCAGATCATCACAGGGGTGAAGTATCCGAAATCACCCAGGAGGAAACGGGAGCCCAGGTGAAAGCCGAAGAGCGAAGGCACCAGGATCATCGCCCACCGAGGGGAAAACAGCGAAAGCCATCCGAAAAGCTGTGAGAAGAGCGTGATTTTGGCCAGAAGCCCGCACAGCCAGGGGAAGTGCGTCGCGAAGTAAACGCCTTCCGGTTTCCCGACGCCGACCAGCAGGTTCACCATGTTCTCGCTGGATGCCCAGCTGATGCCGGAGTGCCTGAGCTTCTGGAAGCCGGCCTCGAAGTAAAAGAGCATCATGGAGGCGCGGATCAGCTGCACGGGCCAGCGGTATTCGGGCGACGGAGCTGGAGCGGCGCGTCCCTTCCGCAGCCAATCGAGCGAAAGGAAGTCGCCGCATCGCGAGAAGGCGAGGATACCCAGGGCGACGACGAGCATGTGATAGGGGTGATGGGTTTTCCCGAAGCAGTTCGGGTAACCGAAGAGGAAGAAGCCGCTGACGAACGCGAGCGGCAGGGAAACGCGGGTGAGCCATCCGGCGCATCCCATAGCCATGGCGCCCAGCCATGCATACGAGACCGATACCAGGAAAGCCGATGACTGCGTCGGCAGCATCGGAATCCACGCGAAGACGCTGATCGGTTTCCAGTGAATCTCGCCGATGTCCGCCCATCTGGCCAGGGAGGCTCTTGCTGCCATGGGGCCTTGTTCCCAAAGGGCCAGCCCCAGGAGCGCGATCCTGCCCATCGCGAGCTCCGTCGCGGGCACCGGGCGGAACCAGAACCGGTTCCATGCCTGTCTACTGAGCATTCGTTCTGAGCTCGACATGAAGCCGCCTCGCACCCGTGTGAGGATCAACCAGATAAAGTCGGGCCGCTACGAGCTGCGGAATCCGTCCCTTCGAATTCTTAGCGGCGAGATCGAGCAGGCTTTTCAGCTTGGGCTCCACCTGCTTCAGGTCCGTCATCCCGATCAGAGCCCGTGCGGGATCGAGAGGCGAGATATGCCATGGCTCCACCTCCAGCTCTGCGCCACCGCCTGTCACCCAGGTGAGCCACAAGCCTCCGTAGCGATTCTGCCGGGCTTGTCCGGGCCGCGACGGGTACGAGTACATGGAGTAGGGAGCGAAGGGGAAGTCTTCCCGCAGTGTCCACAGGTCGAGGATCGAAACCGAAAAGATGATCGCCATCAGCAGGTAGACGATCGATTTTCGACGCGGCGGGAGCTCGTTCAAGCTTGTTCAATTGTAGAGGTGAAATGGCGCACGCGACAGGGCTTTTCGAGGCAGAGGCGATGCTTTGAACAGGCAGGTGACGGGCGGACATGTTCGGACGCCTTGTGGCTGGCGCCACAAGGCTAACTTCGATTCCGCCCTGGCACCCCACAAACAAAAAAGCACTGACGCTGGGTGCAGGTGACGGGCTGACAGGATCGGACGCCTTGTAGCTAGCCGCA
>CAYZKI010000284.1:0-4515 GCA_964478745.1 uncultured Bacteriovoracaceae bacterium | reverse complement strand
GATGAGCATGCTCCCTCGCCTCAAGCCCGCGAACTACTACGATCTCGTCCTCCAGATCGCGATCGTCCGGCCGGGGCCCATCGTCGGGAACATGGTCCACCCGTACCTCCGCAGGCGGAAAGGCCTCGAGCCCGTGGATATGCCGCACGAGAAGCTGAAGCCGATCCTCATGAAGACGCTCGGCGTGCCGATCTTCCAGGAGCAGGTCATGTGCATGGCCATCGAGCTCGCGGGCTTCACGCCGGGCGAGGCCGACCAGCTCCGGCGCGCGATCGGCGCGTGGCGATCGAGCGGGAGCATCGAGGCCCTCGGACACAAGCTCATGGCGGGCCTGCGGAAGAACGGCCTTCCCGAGGAGTTCATCGAGCGCATCTTCAGGCAGATCCAGGGCTTCGCCGAGTACGGCTTCCCCGAGTCGCATTCAGCGTCTTTCGCGCTGATCGCGTACGCGTCGGCTTACCTCAAGTGCCATCACCCGGCCGAGTTCACCTGCGCGCTGCTCAACTCGCAGCCCATGGGGTTCTATTCGGACCACACGCTCGTGGATGACGCAAAACGCCACGGAGTCGCCGTTTATCCGGTTCATCCGCGTCTTTCCGCCTGGGACTCCACGCTCGAGAACGGCGGCATCCGCCTGGGCTGGCGGGTCGTGGCCGGCCTTGGGAAGGAGGCGGCCCTGCAGATCGTCGCCGAGCGCGAGCGGAAGCCCTTCTCAGGCCTCGACGACTTCGTCTTCCGGACGAGGCTGCGCCGCGGGGTGCTCGAGCACCTGGCGATGGGCGGCGCCTTCGAGTGTTTCGGCCTCGAAAGGCGGGATGCCCTCTGGAAGATCCTGGGAATCCAATCCCATCTGAACGCCCCGCTGCTCGAGTCGGGCGGCGGCCCGGTCGCGCTGACCGGGACCCAGGGCAGCCTTTTCGAAAGGATGAGGCCCGAAGACGAGGTTCGGGCCGAATACTCGGCTTACGGGCTGTCGACCCAGGGCCATCCCATGCAGTTCCTGCGCGACCGTATCCGTTCGACGCCGAAGAACACCATCGAAGAGGTGCGAAAGCTCGGAAACGCGGCCGCCATTCACATCGCCGGATACGTGGTCGTGAGACAAAGGCCTCCGACCGCCAAGGGAACCGTCTTCGCGTCGCTCGAGGACGAGTCCGGCCTCCTCGACATGATCCTTCACAAGAACGTCTACGAGAAGTACCGGGACACTTTCCTCGAGCACAGCTTCCTGAAAGTCCGCGGCACATTGCAGCGCGAAGGAGACGCCATCAGCCTCCTGGTCAGGAGCCTGGCTCCTCTTTTCGCGGCCGAGGGCGGGTCAGTACCCGACCTCGACATCGGCCCTGGCGTCTACTTCCGCTGAAAGCGATCAGACGACCGCGGAGTTTCCGAACGCACGCACCCTCTGAACGGCGGCGGCCGTTTTCGCCCAACGTTCGTCGAGGTACTCGCTCAGGCGCCTGGTCGTCACGTGCCGGGGGACACCCGTGGTCTCACCGGCGTAGATCAGCGACTCCCAAGCCGAGAGCCGGTCATAGAGCTTCATGTCATAGACGATGGTGCGCGCGCGATTCGTGACAACCGAATGCATCTCGGGCGTCCCGATCACCTCGAGCTCCTCGCTCGGGTGAAGCTTCGAGGCGATCGCGAGCGCCAGCTGCGCAAGCTCGCTGGCCTCCCAGGTTTCCCTGAGCCAATGCAGGCTGCGGCATCGCGCTTCGGCCTCCAGAAGCTTCGCCTGAAGGAAGAGGTCGGCATCGGGGCCGCTTCCGAGATCGCCCGCCTCATGCAGCTCGAACATCATCGCGACGTAGTCGAGCTTGAGGCGTTCGACCTCCCTGGAAAGCGGAAGGTGTCTCAATAAAGGCTTGATCACGGGGTTCCAGTGAGCGCCGAAGTCATACTGCATCGGCGGAAACTGACCCAAATTCGATAACTCAGTCATAATGCTCCTTACGGGTGGAACGCCCCCAGTGCAGATTCCTTGCCAGAGAGGGAGCCGGATCGACTCAAGCCTTGCGTCAACGCCGAACCCGATTAGACTGGGGAAAAACAGGAGCGATTCATGCCGGGAATTATCAAGAGCGTCGATTGTCCCGATGAGAAGCACAAGCCGGGCACCGTAATCTTTGAAGAAGGTACGCAAAGCAACTGTTTCTACATCATCAAGGCCGGCAACATCGATGTATTCCGGAACTACGGGAAACCGACCCAGTTCAAGCTCGCGACGATTCCCGCAGGTCGGGTATTGGGCGAGATCGCGTGCCTCGATAACGGGCCTCGCACGGCAACGGCCGTTGCAAAAGACGAAGTTCACCTCGTTCGCGTTTCGGCGGATACGCTCAAATGGCAATTGAAGCAGTGCCCTCAATGGTTCGGCGCCGTGGTTCTCGACCTCGTGGAACGCCTGCGCGCCACCGACGACATGATCCCCGCCGGAAAGTCCGCGACCAACGTAAACGGCATGACTTCGATGAAGGCGACCGGGGAATAAGTTCTTAGAGCGACCTTAGAGAGGCTTAGCCTTTCGGACCTGTGATCCGAGCGGTCAGCTTTTCCCGCAGCCGCGCGTCCGCATCGAAAGCACGCCCTGTTTCCGCTTCGCGCATCCTCGATCGGTCGATCCTGCGCTTCGAAAAGACGAACCAGAATACGATCCCTGCCACCATCCCGCTCAAGTGCACGGAGTGAGATACCTGAGTCAGGTGAGTACGCTCGTGGAGAAAGTAGAAGAGCGCGTCTTTGAGGAGGAAAACCACCGCCACGGCCCAAACTGGAAGCCGCAGCCAGCGAATGCCGGAAATCCAACCGGCGCCCGCTCGCGGAAGCGAGATCGTGTGCACTACCGGAACTAGATACGCGATCCTCGACCTCGGGAACTGCAGCGCATAGTAAGACATGAGCGCCATGATCACTCCGCTGAGACCGACGTGCGGGACATCCGGACGGCCACTGACCAGGATCGCGCCTATGGAGCAGAAAAGAGCGCTTGATACCAATAGCCCGAGGTACTTGAGCTTGCCCAGGTCCTCTTCGACGTCGTCGCTGAAGAGCATGAAGAAATACAGATTGAACACGACATGCAGCCAGCCCCCGTGGAGAAGCACCGACGTGAGCGCGTTCAGTCCACCGTGCTTGAAGGGATCCGACGGAGAAAAGCCCCAGTCGGAAAGAAATGTCGGCATCTCCATGGTCGCGACGTGAATGGCGAAGACGATGAGGAAGAGCGCCCAGGTGAGCCACGCGCCCTCAGCCCTCCCACGGTCCGACATTTCCACAGGCAACCCCAGGAAAGCCGGCAACCTGGCGAGCAGGCCTTCGGAGCCTTCGCCCATCAGCGCGCTTCTGTCGCGCTCACGCGCATCGGCCGCGATAAGATAGTCCCTCGCCCCTTCGACGCGGTCTTTCACGATCGTGGAGTCGCCCTCGGGAGTGATCAGATCGCCTGGGCCGGGAACCGCGGGGTGCTCGCCCGGATTGATCCAGACGAAATGGCAGCCGCGGCAGACGTCCACTTCACCACCACCCATCCACCCCGGCTGAGTGACCGACCGCATGGGCCGCGTACAGGAGGGACATGGAGTGACCGAGGGGCGAAACTGATACTGCGAGCGGATCCAGATCTCGCGGGCGCCGTCCTCACCCAAGTACTTCTTGGCCATCTCCAGAGTGACGGCCCGACCGCGCGAATGGGGGCAGTACCAGAACGAGCCGCCTTTGGCGCGCGCCTGGCGCATCTTGAATCCTGAGATGGGGCAAATGAGCATCGAGTCTCAGTTATTCCAGGAGAATCCCCCAAGATCAACTAGGTTGGTCGATGTCGACACGGCCAAATTCGACCCTGCAAAACAGCGGAGATTCAGCTATAATGGAAGGGAATCCAAGGAGCGTTGCGAGGCATTTCCCATAGATGCCCTAGGCTTGGGTTCTTCTGGTTCAACGGCGCTCACCCAATCCCGCGTGCTAGTCGCGAGAGATCCCGGTGAGAGCTTCTTTCACCCTCTCATGATCGGCCGCTTGATGGATCGCTGGAAACAACGATCCGGTTGAGAACATTGAGGAGCCATCATGGCAACATCCAAAGACTACGTAGTCGCTGACATCTCCCTGGCCGACTGGGGCAAGAAGGAGATCAAGATCGCTGAGACCGAAATGCCGGGCCTCATGGCCATTCGCGAGGAGTACGCCGCGAAGAAGCCGCTCAAGGGCGCCCGCATCACCGGCTCTCTCCACATGACCATCCAGACCGCGGTGCTGATCGAGACCCTGCAGGCCCTCGGCGCGGAAGTGCGCTGGGCTTCGTGCAACATCTTCTCGACCCAGGACCACGCGGCGGCGGCGATCGCGGCCGGCGGAACGGCCGTCTTCGCCGTGAAAGGCGAGACTCTCACCGAGTACTGGGACTACACCCACCGCATCTTCGAATGGCCGGACGGCGGCCACTCGAACATGATCCTCGACGACGGCGGCGACGCGACGCTGCTCGTCCATCTGGGCGCAAAGGCCGAGAAGGAT
>CAYZKI010000283.1:0-4551 GCA_964478745.1 uncultured Bacteriovoracaceae bacterium | reverse complement strand
GATCAGGCGGTCCGACCTTTCGCAGACGCTGCTCGAGCTCAAGGCGATGGTAGTGGCACGGATCGACGGGTTCCCGTGGTTCGAGAATCCCGAGCGAAGCTTCATCGACTCGTCGGTTGCGCTGCTGAAGCGCCTGGGCGCGCTGGACGAATCCGAAAGGCTCACCGAGACGGGGCGCAGGATGAGCTCGATTCCCGCTCATCCGAGGCTGGCGCGCGTGCTGATCGAGGCCGAGCGCGCCGGCGTTCTGGGCGACGCCGCGACGCTCGCGGCGATGATCTCGGAGGGCGAGCTCGACCGCTTCGATGCCGCCGAGTGCCTGGAGAAGGCGCGCGGCGCGCGGGGCGCGGTCTGGGAGCGCGCGCGGAAGCAGTACGTTTCCTGCTTCGAGCGCTCGCGCGGCGACGGCCCGCCCGCCTCGAAAGACCCGGACCACGCGAAGCTCCGCTTCGCGCTGCTGACCGGGTTCCCGGATCGCGTGGGCAAGCGGCGCGGGAACGAGCTCGTGCTCTCGGCCGGCGGCTCCGCGCAGCTTCCGCAGGGCGTGAGCCTGGGCCTCGAGACGCGCGCTTCGGGCGAGGAGCTTTTCGTCTGCGTCGACATCCAGGAGGCGCAGGGACTCGGCCAGCAGAAGTCGAAGCTCACCGTCCGCTCCACGCTCCGGATCGAGCCCGAGTGGCTCTTCGACCTGGTTCCGAGCGCGCTTCGCGAGACCGACGAAGCCGTCTGGGACGCGCAGAGAAAGCGCGTGGTCGGCGTGTCACGCCTCGTTTACGACGAGCTCGTCATCTCGGAGTCGCAGTCGTCGGAGGTCTCTCCGGAAGCCAAGGGCAGGCTGCTCGCGAAGATGGCCCTCGGCCTGGACATCGAGGCGACCCGCGCGCTTTCGCCGTCCGCGTGGCTCGCCGAGATCGCGAAGGTGAAGCCCGCGGCGGCCGAGAACCTCGAGGACGCGGTCGCCCGCGTCGCGCTGCTGCGGGAAAAGGCGCCCGACCTCGCGCAGGCGCTCGACGAGGGCGCGCCGTTCGATCTCACGGGAAGCCTGGTCGCATTCCTGATCGCGTTCCTCGCCGGAAAAAGCTCGGGCGACGAGCTCTCCGACCCTGAGTGGGGGCCTGAGTACCTGGCACATCTCGAAGGCGCCGCTCCGGGATTCACCTCGACGCTCGATCGCGAGATGCCCACGCACTTCGGCTTTCCGAACGGGAAGAAAGCCCGCATCCTCTACAAGCTCGGCCAGGCCCCCTGGATGGAGAGCGCGCTCCAGAACTTCTTCGGCGTGAAGCACGCGCCCGCGGTCGCGCGCGGACGCGTGCCCGTGGTGCTGCACCTTCTCGCGCCGAACCAGCGCGCGCTCCAGGTCACGCAGGATCTGCAGGGATTCTGGGCGCGCGTCTACCCGGAGCTTCGCACGCAGCTTTCGCGCCGCTATCCGCGCCACAGCTGGCCTGAAGATCCCGCGAAGGCGGCCCCGGTGAAGCGCTAGCTCTTCAGACCTCGAACAGGTCGAGTAGCACGCAGTACGGGGCCTCTTCCCGCGTCTCCTTCAACAAATGCTCCGTCTGCTCGACCAGCGTGAGCATCATCGCCTTGAGGCGGAGCGCGTCCTTCCTCGAAAGGCCGATTACGCCCGAGAAATGCAGGTCGTTCTCGGACTCCTCGTCCACGGCCTCGATCGCCTTCATCCGCCAGTTGGAATGATGTCTGGGCAGCATCGCCGACCCGCGCGGAAGATGGATGCGCGAAGTGCCGATTCGATAGGCGCCGCCTTTCTCGACCGCGAGCCCGCGCGAGACCAGGAAATCGAGCACGCGTCCCACGAGCGCGGGCGAGAGCCGGAGGCGCTTCGCGATCGCCGCCTTGCTGCCGAACTCCGGGAACGCGATGAGCACGTGGATGGCGAGATAGTACCACGCGCTGTAGTACGTCATCTGGTCCTCGCCCTTGAGGTCCGACTGGACCCGGATCCTCCGCTGGATGTCCTGCCGGTCCCTCTGGATCTCCTTCAGCTGCTTTTCGAAGTACCGCTCGAGCTCGACGGATCCGGCTTTCGCCTTCTGCACGAGGAGCAGGAAGTAGCGCTCCTCGCCTTCGCCCAATGCGAGATGCCGCGCGGCCTTCAGCGCGTGCTCGAGGCTGAGGTGGGTCTTCCCGCTGAGGACCTGGGAGATGAACGAGCTCTGGCACCCTAGCGCCTGGGCCAGCCGCGAGCGCGCTCCCCGCCCACCGTCCTCCGGCGTGAGGACGTTCTTCAGGAAGACGCGGTATTCGCTGTGCTCGAAAACGGATGCGTTCATGTCAGTGAATCGGCTCTTATTAAGTAAATACTAAATTTATACCTCATTTTTTAATACATATTACCTATCTTTAAGCCTTCCTCCTGGCCTATAAGCCTGTTCGTTCAAACACTTTACGCAACGCAGTGTATCGTTGACCCGTTTGGTCATGATTAGTAAAGGAGAGCCTATGAACTCGTGGAAAGTGGTCTCGGCAAGTCTTGTGGTCGCGTACACCCTATCCGTGGGCCATGCCTTCGCGACCCAGGGCGGAGTGGGCAGCACGGGCGGCGGCTTCGGCTACTCGCGAAGCGCCGCGAAGAAGCTTCGCGACTGCGCGAGGATCCTCGAGGCGGACCTGAGAGGCCTGGACCTCTCGCCTTATCTCCTCCGCGAAAGGCCCGCAGCCTCGGACAAGCTCGCGGATGTCGTCGCCGGGCTCAAGATGAACTTCACGGGCAACGTGGTGAGAAAGAACCCGGAAGGCGACGAGGAGCCCCTGTTCCTGAACTACGGCAAGGACCCGGCGACGGGCCGCCACTACATCGAGGCGCTTCAGCCGATGTTCACATTCCTGATGGGAACCGGCATCGAGGTGAAGGAGATCAAGCGCATGCTCGTCCACGAGGCGCTGCACACCGCCGGCTACGACGAGGAAGCCGCGTTCAAGGCGAGCACCGCCATCGCGGAAGAGATCGAAAGACGGCGCGCGGAAACCGCGAAGTCCTACTTCGGCTATTTCGGCCGTGTCACGAACGCGAAGAGCCGGGCCGAAAGGGACCGCGCCTGGGACGAGTGGCATGCCACGTTCCCCAAGGGCGTGCAGACCTGCATCGGAAACCAGCTCTGAAGGCGCCTACATCAGATCCGGATGGAACGAGTGGATCTTCTCCCGCTTGCGGTCGAAGACCATGATCGAGAAGTCCATGGTCTCTCCGCGCGCCTGGAACAGGATCGAGCGCTTCAGGTCGTAGACGTTCAGGCTCTCGGATCTGCCGTCCGGCCCATCGAGCTCGAGACGGTCGTCGGGCTTCGAGGCGAAGTGGATGAACGGGACGAGGAACTCCTTCCCGAGCTTCCAGTCGACCTTCTTGCCCTTGCAGCGCTGGAACTGGCGATCGACGGTCTTCTCGTCGAGGAGCACGGGCCTGCCCTCGGGACGGAAGCAGTATCGGAACGAGAAGAGATCGCGCGACGCCTTCTCGCCGCCGAACCAGACGTGGATCGCGAGCTCACCGCTCTTCACGTGACGCAGGGTCGCGACCGAGTCCGTCCTGCCGTCCCCGTCGAAATCCCCGTAAGTGACGCTTCCCGCTCGATAGGACTCGTCGTCCGGGCGGAAGACGCAGTCACCGGGATTCCAGAGCGCGTACCCCTCGGGCTGTGCCTTGCACAGATCGGCGGCGCCGGCCGAAGCCTGCTTCTCCCTTACCCAAAACGGGTCGTTGTACGACCAGGGATCGCCTCCTCCACCGCCTTCGCGGATCGGGGGGTTCGGCCCGGTCTGGACTTCCTCGTCCCGGGACGGCTCGTCCGGCACGGGCTTCGGCGCGCTCTTGCACGCTGACGCGGCCAAAACCGGTGCCAGCGCGAGTGCGAACACCCGCTTCAGCGCCGCGCAGCCGCCCGTCATTTGAAGAACACCTTGGGCGCACCGGTCTCCGGGCTCGGTTTCACGCTGAGAGAAGCGCCCGGATAGAGCGAGCGGATCCGTGCTTCCGTGAAAACCTCGGGAAGCGGCCCGAGCGCGATGCGTTTGCCGCCCCTGAGAAGCAGCGCCTGATCCGCCCACTCGGAGGCGAGGTTCAGGTCGTGCGAGACGAGCACGATGCCGTAGCCCTCCTCGCGGGCGAGCCTTCTGAGGAGGTTGCCGATCGCCTGCTGGTGGTTGAGATCCATCCGCGAGAGCGACTCGTCGAGCAGCAGCGTTCGCGCGCCCTGGGCCAGAGCGCGCGCGAGCGAGACGAGCTGGCGCTCGCCGCCGCTCAAGGTATGAAGCATGCGCCCTTGAAGGCCCGAGCAGAAACTCTGGGCCATCGCTTTCGCGACCGCGATCTCGTCGTCGCGGGTGGCCTGGCGGAACGCGGGCGCCGCGTAGGCGGACCTGCCCAGGAGCACGGCCTCTTCCGCCTTCAGCGGGAACTCGACGTGGAGGTCCGCGCCGACGTAAGCGATGTGCCGTGCGCGTTCCATGGAGGGCGCGCTCGTGACGTCGACGCCCCGATGGCGCACGACGCCTCGCGCGGCGGGGATCAGGCCCGCGACCGACTTGAGA
>CAYZKI010000282.1:0-4574 GCA_964478745.1 uncultured Bacteriovoracaceae bacterium | reverse complement strand
GCGCTGAAGGGCCGTTCGCTCGGTTGCATCAACATCGACGCTCACCTGGACGTCAGGAGCTCCGTTCCGGTCATCTCGAGCGGCTCACCTTTCTACCTGGCCATCGAGGCAGGGGTCCTCGCGCCGGAGCGCTTCGTCGAGTTCGGCATCCAGCCTCACTGCAACGGCAAGGATCTGTGGGACTACGTCGGCGCGAAGAAGGTCGAGGTCGTGCCTTTCAAGGACCTCCGCCACGGGCGCGCGGGCGCGGCGTTCGCGGCCGCCCTGAAGAGGCTCGGCGCGTCCTGCGACGCGATCGCCGTGAGCTTCGACCTGGACGCCGCCGCGTCGGCGTACGCGCCGGGGGTCTCGGCGCCGCAGGCCGAGGGCTTCACCGCGGGCGAATGCATCGAGATGATGGAGATCGCGGGCAGCGATCCCAAAGTCGCGTCACTCGGGATCTTCGAGCTGAACCCGGAGCACGACATCGACAGCCGCACCGCGATCCTCGCGGCGACGTCGGCCTACCACTTCCTCATGCACGCACTCGCTCGCTGAGATCGCGAAGCTCGTTGATCAGGCGGTTCTCCGCGCTGATGGCCTCGGTCGTCTTGCGAACGTGCTGGCTGAGCTCGGCGGCCTGCTCCTTGAAGCCGTCGAAGGAATGGAACGCGAGATCGGCGTCGGTCACGCAAGGCTCGAGGCTGATCTCGAGTTCTTGCACGGCCTCGCGGCTGTTCTGGAGCGCCACGCGCATCTTCTGGATCTTGCGGTGAAGGTCGGTCGCGGCGCGGGTCAGGCTGCGCCCGCCGGCGCCCAGCCGGTTCGCCGCCATGACGACGTTGAGGGACGCGACCTCGATGTCGGAGACCGCTTTTTCGCCCTCGGTGATCGACTTCTTGCTTCGATTCAGCCCCTCCAGGCCCGAGTGGATCCGGCCGTGGAGAAGGGCGACGTGCTCGAGCGACTTCGAGGTGGCCTTCGACATGAACTGCGTCTGCTTGAGCGCGTCCCGGAGCCCCGCCGTCAGGCTGACCAGCGTGGCCTTGGCGTCGGAGGAGCGCGAGGCGAGCTCGGCCTTGAGCTCGGCCGGCATCTCGAAAGCCTCCGGAGCCGCGTCGAGGCGCTCGGAGCGCGACTTCCTGCGGATCAGCCATCCCGAGCAGTGGAGCGTGGCGAGGAATAGGATCGTGAAGAGCGCGCCGCTCGTGAGGTCGTGCTCGAGCTGCGAGCGCGCGCCGAGGAATCCGCGCGGGCTCTGGAGCACGGTCACCTTCACGCCCGCCCCGTCCTCGGGCGTCAGGACCTTCAGGTACTCGGTGGTCCCGCTCGCGGGGTCGAAGCGGTCTTTCTGCGTGACGGCCGCGCCGGGCTCGCCCTGGATCCTCGCGATCTGGATCATGCGCGGGTCGGTGCCCTGCGCGAGCGCGCGGATGGCCTCGCCGATCGCGTCCTCGCGCCCCTCGGCCCGCGCCGCGAAGGCGATCCCGTCCGCCTGGGAGGCGATCTGCCGCGCCACCGTCAGTCCGTACTCCTTCTGCGCGGAAGCCGCGCGGGTGCGGTCGAAGCCGGCGACGGCGGCGACGGTGCCGGCGGAAATCAGCGCGCAGACGATCAGTTGCAATGCATGGCGTGCGGTCATCTCGCAGGACTGATCGGCGCGTGGCCGAGCGGAGAAGAGCGGAAAAGGTTGCCGCGTGACACAGGGGGAGCGTCAGGATCCTGTCGCAGGAGCCGCTAGGATCCGTGCTCGTAGACGGCGATCGTGACGTTGTCCTTCTTCCGGCCGAGGTCCCGGATCAGGCGGTCGATCTCCCGGCGCAGTCCCACGCGCGCCTCCTCGAGGCTGAGACCCGCGCTCTTCGCGCGCGTCACGAAGTCGATCGCCTGCTGCGGTGTCATCACGTCGTAAAGGCCGTCGCTGGCCAGGATCACGATGTCTCCCGGCTTCAGCTCCTGGACGACGTGGTGCATGTCCACGTTCAGCGCTTTCCCCCCGGAGACGCCGACGCTGTTGCTGACCACGGCTTTCAGCGGGTGGTTGAAGCGCTGCTCGTGCGTGATCGTCCCGTCGCGCACCATCTGATCGGTGATGCTGTCGGCGGGAGTCTCGTACTGGATCTTTCCCGAGCGGCCGATCAGGAGCTTGCTGTCCCCCGCCCACACCGCCTCGAGCGAGTCGCCCTTGATCCGCGCGGCGAGCAAGGTGGTGTTCATGTCGTCGGCGACCGCGCTCGCGCCCGCATTCACCTGCTCCGCCACGTGGGCCTCGAGCCTGGAGGGGATCTGCTTCGCGCTTTCGAGCAGTGACTCCCCTCTTCTTCCTGCGCCCTGGAGGTGAGTGACCGCGAGATTGCTCGCAACCTCGCCCGCCCCGTGGCCTCCCATGCCGTCGGCGAGGATAATGTTCAACTCGCCCTGGGGGCCCGCGCCGATCGCGAGCGAGTCCTCGTTCACCTTCGTCTTGCCCGTCTTGGGCCCGATGTCGGTCGAGGCGGAAACCCTGCCGCTCGGGGCGCGGAGGTTGCCCTGGGCGTCGCCTCCGAAGGAGGAGCGGAAGTACTTCTCAGCGCTCGCGTCCTCGTAGACCTCGCCCGCCTTCACGGCGGGGGCGCGGGCGGCCGGGCGCCGGATGACAGCCGTGGGAGCGTCGGCATCGGCCGCTTTCGCGGCGGCGGAGGCGCGGTCGATCGTCTCCGCTTTCGCGGCCTTCAGCTCGAGCGGGTTGATCCTGTAGACCTGGCCGTCCGCCGTTTCCACGACGGCGAAGCCGGTCTCCCGGTCCACGCCGGCGAACTTCGCCAGGCGGTTGTAGCCCGCCTGGGTCTTGAACGAGACCTCGGTCCCGAGAGCCATTACGCCGTTCGCGTCGAAGAGGGCCGGGTCCATCGCTCCCGTGATGTAGGTTCCGCGGGACGCGCTCTTCCCGAACCTCCCGCCGTCGGGCCCCTGTCCAAGATCGATGCTACCTGTGCCCGTGGCCGTTCCCCGCGAGTAGGTCCCGTCGTTGCGGCGGACCACCACCGTCTGCCCGCGCTGAAGGGCCGTGGGCGCGATCGCTTCCTCGCCGATGCTCCTGGCTCCGTTGCGCGAAACCACCGGGGCGCTCCGGGCCTGGTCCATGACCGCGAGCCGCCGGTCCGGCCTGAGAAACTCCTCCAGGACCTCGTCGAAAACCTTGCCCGCGTCGTCGCATCCGGCCGCGTGAGCGCCGGGCGAGAGGAGCATGAGCAGAGCGATGAGCCTCAGAGCGAGCATACCTGCGACGCCTTGCCGAAGCCCTTCGCCTTGAGGCGGCGCTCGAGCTCCGCCTTGAACGCGCGGATCTTGTCATCCGTGTCGAGGGTGGCGATCAGCTGCGCGAGCTTGCCCTGGGACTCCTTGGAGGAAGCCGCCGCGAGAACGAGGATGTCGTCCGGGTCGCCGCCTAGGCGGCGGAAGCTGGTTTTGAACGCCTCGAAGTTCTTCGCCTGCCTGGCGATCGCGTTCATCTTCGCGACCGTCATGACCATCGGCACGAACGGGATCAGGTTGGGCGCCAGATCGGTGAGCACCGCGGCGGCGCAGGCCTGCGGGTCGTTCTTCGCGTTCGGCCCCGAGTACTCCGGAGCGCAGCTCGGGCCGCGCTCGTAGTCCGGCCCGACGCCCGGCCCGCCGCCGCCGTCGAGCTGGAGCGAGCCGCAGACTTCGTTCACCCGGGCCGCCGCGAGCCCCGCGTTCGCGACATCCATTCCGATCATCGCCGTCCACGCGAGCTTCGCGCCCTGGCCCACCCGCTGTCCCGTGAGAAAGGCGGCGCGCGCGCCCGCCGCGGCGCTGCCGACTCCAAGCGTCGCGATCGTCAGCCCGCCCGTGAGCACGTAGCTGTCGATCTCCCGGCTGATGCCGTCGTTGGCCGCGCGCGTGTCGAGCCGGCATCGCGTGTCGTTGATGTACGACTGCAGCACCGGGGCGGAATCCTGGGCCGGCACGAAAGGGATCTCCGAGAGGATACCGCTGGCCTCGGGGCACCGGAGCTTGGAGGGATGGTTCAGGCAGGCGCGGGCGGCGCTGATCTTGCGGAGCTTGCCCACGAGCTCGTCGCGGTTCAGCTTCATCTGCTGATTGAATGCGCCCGTGATGTTCATCCGGTCGCCGGGATTGTTCCGATAGATGCGCTTGAACTCGGCCCCGCGGATCCATGGAGCCAGCGTCTCGGCCATCTTGATGTTCTCGCGCTCGGCGGCCATTTCCGGGGTGTCAGGGCCGTTGTAGGGCCGCTCGGTGCCGTCGCGGCGGACGCCGCCCTTGGCGAGCCGGAGCGCGATCAGCTTCTTCTCCGATTCCGATCTCGCGCGCAGCGCGAGCTCGGTCATCGAGATCATCTTGTTGTAGCGCCAGGACCACTCGGACTGGCTCCTCGGCATGCACTGGCTGATCTTCCTGCACCAGAGATCCGCGTTGGCCCCCTGCCTTGCGCAATCGATCCCCTTGAAGGCGGGCTCTTTCTTGTCGCCCCAGAGGATCCCGTCGATCGACCCGATCGACTCGAGCGTGACGAGCTCGCCGTCGTTCAGGCGCTTCATCGCGTGATAGTACTCGGAGACCACGCGCTT
>CAYZKI010000281.1:0-4624 GCA_964478745.1 uncultured Bacteriovoracaceae bacterium | reverse complement strand
CGGCTTCAAATATCGTGACGACCAGCTCGGGGACTTCATCTGCCGTTACAAGAAGAGCTATTTCCAGCGGTTCGCGGCCTATTCAGGCGGCAACACCGCCCAAATCACCGAATCCGAGTGTCATTTCCACGGCGCGGATCGGTGTGTGTATGAGATTCGGGCGGCAGGATAATTATTCTGTAATTTCTAATTTTGAATTTGCGGCTTGTACTCTTCAACAATAGCTGATACAACTGGTCAGCTTTGATGCGGAACCCACCCAGTGACGAGTAATACGCAGTTTCCAAAATTTAGATCAGCAAGATTCACCAAAGATAACAATCACTTAGGTGACACGCTGGAGCGCCTCCGCCTCACACTGAAGATGCCCGAGAAGGACTGGCTTGAGCTTGTTGGGCTCTCGCCGCGTGCCTACTCCGACGTCAAGGCAGGCCGGGCTCAAGTTTCAATCGCACATCTGAACGCCGTGGCCCAGGACTTCGATCTGAGCCTCGAAAGCTTCATGTCCGGTGACATCGACTTTCAGGCGGTGGCCGCGAAGAGCTCCGGTGAAGTCGGCTTTATTCCCGAGCGTTACCGGAACGCCGCCTTCAGCTTCCGACGTTCCTCGGTGAACGCCCTCAACTACATCGAGGAGTTCTTCGGCTGGAAGGTCCGCGCGCAGGCTCTCCGCCGCCTCCAAGTCGACGAGTCCGTGTTCGCGAATCCCGAAGAGAAGATCAGCGTCAGGTTCGTTTCGGATCTCTGCGAGTTCCTTTATTCCAGGAACGTCACCCCGAACGACTTCTTCTCGATGGGCGCCTATTCCGTCGTCACCTACCAGAACAGTCCGATCTCAGCTCGGCTTTCGAGGAGTCGCGACGTCCGCGAGCTCTTCGAGAACATGATCGTCGAATGCCTGCCCCGCTTCGTCGAACGGAATTACATCTACAGCCTGAGCAGGCTCGGCCCGACGAGCTGTGAGATCAAGGCCGAGCTCAATCCCGAGCTGGTCGACGCGTTGAATGGCCAGAAGGCGGGCAACACTCACTTCTGCCAGAACAAGCTCGGGCACACGGCGGCCATTCCGGCGTATCTCGGGCTCCCCTTCGCGACGGTAATGGAAACGACCTGCGTTCATCGTGGTGACGATGCCTGCCGTTTCGAGGTGGATTTCGAGCAAGCCGCGCGTTCAGCTCGAGGCCCTCGCATCGCGACAGCCTGATCAGGCCGCCTTTTTCCTGAGAATGTCGACGGAATCGCCGAGGTAGCCCCCGAGCTCAAGCCGATCGTTCCAGCTCTTCCTGAAACGCTCGGCGATCTCCCGCGCTGTCGCGCTCACGTCCTGGGCTCCCACCATGACCGAAGGCTCGAGGTTCAGGAAGGCATGCTTGAAGAATGCGCCTTCTCCGCCGGGCACCACCACCGGAGAGTACCCCAGGCTGCCCAGAAACTGCTCCGTCTTGAATCTGAGGATTCCGCAAGCCATGAGAGTCGCGGGCGCGATCCGCTCGAAGTGAAGAGTGTTCATCGCTATGAAGTAATCCCGAAGCAGGCGCGTGAGGCTCCTGTCCTCCCGGACTTCCGGATCGATGGTCCACGAGCTGCCATAATGGATGACGGAGCCGTTCATCGCCGACTCATCCAGCATTTTCCGGATCCGCCGCTTGAGCGGGGTTTCTCCGTTGCCGAGGATCGTGATCGCCGGAAACGATACGTTGAAGTGAGCGCAGCGGTCGGATCCGACGGACTTGAACGCCATGATCGGTCGCAGGTTCGTCGAACCGGCGCCTTCCTGAAGACAGACCGTGAAATGAGTGCAGAAAAAGTCCGAGGAGTCGATCGGCAGGGTCCCGTGCGGATACTCGTGAAGGTAGCCCTTGAGCTTGAGCTGCATGACCTTGGCGAAGAAGTCCCGGACCTGAACGTCCTCCCTGGCGTCATAGAAAGAATCCAGGATCACAATCTTCAGCCTTCGTTCGAAAATATGTGTCATTGATGCCCGCCCACGTCCCGAACTTAACAAAGTTATATTTTATTTATTCTAATATTCATGATAATATTGGTCAAGTAAGTAAATAATTACTTTGATTTCAATATGATGAACAAGCCGAGATGGGTGCCCCGGGTTTGTCTTTATGTCGAAGCCAGAGTGTTAAGGCGGTACGTACATGCCTCTCATTTCTACAGATCCTTCTTTTGACCTCGAGCCTCTGATGAAGTTCGTTCGCGACCGGGTTCTCGGCAATGCCGCCGAGCGTGATCTCACCGCGAAGTTCGACGAGGACCTTTTTCGAGAGCTCCATTCTCTGGGATACCTGCAGGCGTTCATTCCTGCCGAGCTGGGGGGCCAGGGCGCGCCGCTGATCGACCTTGCCTGTATCTCGCGCGAGCTCGCCTACGGGTCGAGCGGAACGGCTACCACGTTCTACGCGAACATCCTGGGATTCACCCCGGTGCTCTACTATGCACCTGAGCTGCTGCGCCGGCGCCTGGCCAAGGAGGCCTTGTCCAAGCTCTCCCTGTGGAGCTTCTGCATGACGGAGCCCAACACGGGCACTGACATCGGCAATTCCGAGGCGCGAGCCCGGCGCGTCGAGGGCGGCTATCGTCTGAGCGGAAAGAAGTGCTTCATCACTAACGCCGGAATCGCGTCTCATCTGCTCGTTTTCGCGCGAATCGACGAGGAAGGGAGCGGAAAGCCGCGAATCACCGCCTTCTACGTGCCGGCGGATTCCAAAGGTGTCACCCGCGGAAAAGCCCTCAAGAAGATGGGACAGCGCGATTCGAACACGGGAGAGCTCTTCTTCGATGACGTCTTCATCCCGGAGGGACATCGGATCGGGGAGGAGGGACAAGGCCTGAAGATCGCATCCCGCTCCATCCAGCGGAGCCGCACCCTCATCGCCGCGGCGGGCGTAGGCGCTTCGCGCCGGGCGCTCGATATCGCCCGCGGCTATCTTCAGGAGCGCAAGCTCTATGGAGGAAAGCCGCTGCTCTCTCTGCCACCCGTTGAGAACCTGCTCTCGCAGCTCCATACTGAGGTCGAAGCGGCATGGATGCTCACGTGCATGGCGGCCTGGGCATGGGAGAACAAGGAAAACGCGCGCAAGGAGTCGAGCATGGCGAAGCTTTACAGCTCTGATATTGCCGCCCGCGTAAGCAGCGAAGTGCTCGAGTTGTTCGGCGGCTACGGATGCTCGCAGGAGTATGAGATCGAGAGGATCTTCCGGGACACCAAGCTGCTCGAGCTCTTCGAGGGCTCGACATTCATCCAGCAGACTCTGATCGGCAAGGAGCTGTTCCGCGCTCCCGGGGAACAGGCCGAACGGAAGCCCGCAGAAAAGAAGACGAGGAAGGCAGCATGAGCTACGTGATGGAAAACGCCGAGGAAACAGCTCGGCTCGAGAAGATGTCCCTGATCTCGGCGTACCAGCCGTCAACCGAGGTGGTCAAAGTATCGTTCGAGCCGGGCCATCGGGTGCTCGACGCGGGATGCGGCTCCGGCCTAGTAGCCAAGTACATCGCCGACACGTTTCCCGGCGTGAAGGTCGAGGGATGCGACCAGTCGGCCGTCCGCATGGAGCAGGCCGCGCGCCTTCGGAAGGCACAGGGAAAGGAGGACATCCGGTTCTTCTGCTCGCCCCTGGAAAAGATCGCCGCGCCCGACAACACTTACGACCGCCTGACCTGCCGGCATGTGTTCGAGTTCCTGAAGGATCCGATGCAGGTCCTGAAGGAGTTTCAACGGGTACTCAAGCCCGGAGGAAAGGTGATCCTGATCCAATTCGACGGGTTCCTTTACAACTATTTCCATAGGAATGCCGAGCTGGCGGAGCTCATGCGTCTTCTCGAGAAGGGAAACCCGACCGACTCCTATCGTGGCCGGAAGCTTCCCGCGATGCTCATGGACGCCGGCTTCGGGGACGTGGACTGGGACGTCAACGTCTACGGTTTCAAGGGGGAAGACCTGAAGCGCGAGCAGGAACAGATGCGCGAGAGACTCACTTTCGCGATTCCCGCCCTCGCCCCCGTATTCGGAGGCGAACAGAAAGCCACCCGTTTCCGAGACCTCTATTGCGAAGAGATGCTGAAACCCGGCAATGTTATCTTCTACAACAAGTTTCTTGCGAGAGGGACCAAGCTCTGAAAACCGTGCGACTTCGCGTCGAGAAGTTCGAGACCGCATCAGCGACATACAACGTGCACATCAGCGAGAGCGAGCCGGGTGCGCCTTTCGGCTGCTATCTGCATGGCGGACCGGGATTCAACGCTCATGGTGAGCGAACTCTGCTCGGGCCTCTCCTGCATCCGCATCTCAACTTCATATGGTTCGACATGATCGGCTGCGGCGACTCACCGGCGAGGAACGCCGGCGAGGTCACCCTCGGGAACCAGCATCGCGACGTGGTTTCCCTGCTCCGCAAGTTCGCCGGAAACCCGGTCCACGTGGTGACCCACTGCTGGGGCATGCAGGAGGCCGAGGAGCTGATACGGTCGGATCGCGACTTGGTTCGCTCACTGGTGGTCTACTCCCCGATGGACCTTCTCTCCGACATCTTCAAGCGCATACTGCGGCGCGGGCTCCAGGAGGGCCAACTGGACCGCGATTCGCTTTCAAGCGAGGAGACCGGGGCTCTCGAAG
>CAYZKI010000280.1:2451-4662 GCA_964478745.1 uncultured Bacteriovoracaceae bacterium | reverse complement strand
TCTCATGTCGGGCTTATCGGCCAATTGGGCGGCTTCATTAAAGGAGGGAGGGCCTGGGGCGGCATTAGGTTCAGATTATTCCCTGCTCGCGATTCAGGATGGCGGGAGGCGAAAAAGCCTTGGAATTTCAGCATGTGTGCCCCGTGACGCTGGCGCGAGGTACGCATTGAGACTTTCCGATTTGAATATTACTATACTGAAATACTCGGTCTTTTGCTGAACGTTTGAGGGGTCGATTCGTGAAATCACTGCCATGGGTTTGGGTCGGGGTTGCTGTCCTGGGTCTTGCTTCTTCGTGCAGCCGCGGAACGGAAGCTCCCCGGGCTTCGCGCTCGAGCGCCGCGCAGTTCAAGAACGTCGCGCTTCAGAAGCTCAGCGCTCGAGAGCAGGCCGTGCTTCAGGCGGCGACCCGTTCGAGCGCCTCGACTCACGGCCTGGAGACCCGGGCTCTCGCCGAGATCGCCCTGGTCCGCTCGGAGATCGAGAAAGTCCCTCCCGGCCCCGCGCGCCGGGGCGCCCTCGCGCTCGGGCTTGCGCGACTGAAGGCCCGAAGGACTTTGCTCGAAGCTGAAAGCAGCGCGGAGGCGCAGGCGGGGCTCCGGAGCGTGGAGCGAGCGATTGAGGCGCTCAGCGACCCCGAGCTGGAAACCGCGTCTTCGATCAATCTCGGAGCCCGATTCGACACGGAGCAGGCGGGAGCGCGCGGGTCGCGGATCATTGCCTCGAGCCAGAAGATCAGGAGGGCCGTGAAGAAGGCGAAGGCGGCCGCGGAGTGCAAGCCGATCAAGCTGGACTCATCCGCGGGCGCGGAGCGGCTGGCCCTGCTCGCGTCCGCGAGCGATTCGCTCACGGAAAGGACTCCCGAGGTGATGGCGCTCGCAGAGGCGCTCGGATCGGCGCAAGCGGCGTTCTTCCACGTGCGCGACCAGGTCAGGTTTCTTCCCCGGTTCGGAGCCTCCCAGAGCGCGGCCCGCGTGCTGCGCTCGCGGCTCGGTACCGCGGCCGACAAGTCCGCCGCGCTCGTCTCGCTTTTTCGCGCGCTCGAGGTTCCCGCGGAATTCGTGGCGGGCGAACTCCTTGTGCCCGAAGCCGCCCTCAGGAATCTCTATGGGGTCAGCGACTCCTGGGATCTTTACTGGGCGCAAAGCCAGCTCCTGAAGCACTACTTCGCCGACGTGAACGGGGCGTTCGATCCTTCGCTCATGTCCGTGACCACCGGCAAGGAACGCAGGTGGAGGCTGCCGCACGTCTGGGTGCGCGCGCACCTGAACGGCGCCTGGATCGAGCTCGATCCGAGCTTCGTCGAGAAGGACTACCAATCGGTGACGGGACAGATTCCCGATCCGTCGCTTGCCGCGTTCCTGTTCCAGCCCGACGGGGAGGGCGCCTTCGTGAAAGGCTACTCCTGGATCGACCAGGTCCTGCGAGCGAACGCCGGCAGATCTCCTGGATACCAGGAGATCGGCATTTCCGTCGGGGCTCCGCGCACGCTCGAGGGCTCGGCGCCCCGGGGGCAGGCCTGCTACCAGCTCGAAGCGGCGCACCTTCCGCCCGAGTACCAGTTCCACTCCTCGATCCAGGTTCGCCGGCAGAACCTCGCAGGCGACCTGCTGACCTCGACCGCTCCTCTCGCCGAGGTAGTCGGAAAATCCTGGTCCCTCTCGCATGAGCAAGGGCTCAGCCAGCTGTCGCCTCCCATGCCCGGGGCGCTCCGCCTGAAGCGCGGCTCGGGTCTAGTGACCGAAAGCACGGCGGAGCTGCTCCCGAGCGATCGAATCGATCTCACGCACGCGATCCAGGGACCCTTGGCCTACGGCAATTACGAGGAATCGCGCGCGACGCCCGGCCTTCGCGCGGGGGAGGTGAGCGTCATCACGCACTCGCTCGTTCCCGCGGACGACCAGGACCTGCACGCGGAGATCGCCGCTCTCGGCGATCTGAGCGACCCGGATCGCATGGCGCACGTCCTGCGGATCGCGGCCATCCTCGCGTTGATCCGTGGCGGGGAGAACGACCGGGCGGTGGCCGGGCTTCGGAACGTCAGCCTGAACTCCACGCACCTGCTCGTGACGACCTCGCTCGGCATGGCGCTGATCGACGATTCGGGAAACGACCTGGGCTTCGTGCCCGCGGGCGCGGCAACCGACTGGATGCTCGCGGGCCCGATTTTCTCGCGCTCGGGAAACTCCGAGCAGCTCGAAGGGTATCCGG
>CAYZKI010000280.1:0-2441 GCA_964478745.1 uncultured Bacteriovoracaceae bacterium | reverse complement strand
CCGGGAATCGCTCAGGCCCGAGGCGAGATCGTCGCGTCGAACTCCTCGATCGAGCACCAGATCTGGGAGGATCTCTTCGGCGTGCAGGCCGTTTCTGCCGTGAAGCTATTGCAGCTCGCGGCGCGGAGGAACTTCGAGGCCCAGCAGAGCGATCCGCCCGGATCGATCCAGACCCTGGTGCAGGGTGCCGTACTCGACGTCGTGAGCGCGCCCGAGATCTTCTCGCGCTTCGGCTCGACGATGCTTCCGGACGTCGGTTTCCTGCAGTCGTTCGTTCCCGAGTCTCCGCGCTTGTTCTCCATGACCGAGCGGATCGCGATCGGCCCCGAAAGCACGGCAGGCGCCTTCATCATCATGCCGACCCGCGCGGAAGGGAGCGCGGGTGCGTTTCTTTCCACTCCGTTCGGGGTGCTTCTCGGAGCCTGGGTGCCGATCTCCCAGGGTTCCGTCTACTGCGGGAACAACGGCCCGCTTCCTTCGGGGCCTTTCGGAGTTCCCTTGAACTCGTGTGCCTATGAGTTCGCGAGACTCGTCCCGCCTCAGTACCAGGTCATTCAGATCCTGCCCTGGGGCGATCAAGCTTCGATTCTCATCTATCTGGTTTACATCTTTGACCCGAACGCGACGCCGTCTCCAAGCCCGGCTCCCAGCCCGTCGCCGTCTCCAAGTCCGTCTCCAAGCCCGTCACCGAGCCCCAGTCCCAGCCCGAGCCCCACGCCGCCACCGAATCCTCCGGCCATGCCGCCACTCGGGCCGCAGACCACTGGGACCGGACAAGCGATGTCGAGCGTGGGCACGGCTCAGAACACACCCGTGTCGTGGATCGCCGCATGCCCGAACCCGGTGAACGTCCCGAACGGAGCCATGTGGCATCGCATGCTCGATTTCGAGATCCCGGGCCGCACGAAGGCGACCTCCCTTCGTCTGGAGCGAACCTACGTCGCGCACGCCTCGGCGCCCGCCGTGGGCTTCGGCCTCAACTGGCGCTCGAACTGGGAGATGCGCCTGTACTCCGCCCAGGAGTTCCCGCCGCCGCAGGGTCCTGACCTGACCTGGGTCGACGAGTACGGCGGAACGTGGCTGTTCAGGCGCGTGGCCGACGGATCGCTCGTGTCTCCGCCTGGCGTGTTCGCGACCCTTCATGAGCTTGCGGACCGCTACGAGATGCGCAGAACCGACGGCTCCAAGCTCGTCTTCTCGCGGAACCCCGCCAATAGGGCGCTCGTCGGCGTGCTTACCGCGGTCGTCGACCCTCACGGCGACGAGGTGACGCTCACCTACGCCGCGGACGGGAAGCTTTCGCGCGTCTCGGCCCCGCTCGCGGGCGAGCTCGTGTTCTCCTACGGCCCGTACGGGATGATCGATCGGGTGACGCGCTCGCGCGACGGCCTTTCGTTCACCTATGCGTACAACTCGTTCGTGAGATTGGAGTCGTCGTCGGACATCGAAGGCAATGCCACGACCTACGAGTACGTCTCGCACCGGCCGGGAACGGCTGCCCAGCACATGCTGTCCCGGATCACCGATCCGCTGGGGCGTGCGCTCAAGTTCACGTACTTCGACAACGGGAAGGTGAGGGACCAGCTCGAGCCTGGAAACGGCTACAGGGCGTTCGTCTACTCGGCCGACGGCGCCACCAACCGCTACACGCGCATGCTCGACACCCAGGGAAGCGTGACGGAGTTTAGGTACGACGCGCTTGGAAGGACCACCGAGGTGGTGAACCCCGATGGCTCGCGCACGAGAACAATCTGGAACGCGCAGAACCAGCCCGCCCAGTTGATCGACGAGCTCGGGTTCTCGACCCAGATGGCTTACGATGCGCGGGGAAGGCTGACTAGCCTGAAGCTTCCGGAAGACCCGGCGGCGACCCAGTACGCGTATCACCCTCAGTTTGACCGCGTGACCCGCATCGAGCCGCTTGCGGGATCGAGCACGCGCTTCGAGATCGACGCGCTCCGGGGGGACGTGACTCGGATCTCCCGCGGAACTATCGAAGACCCGGTCTCGACCGCGATGACCTACGATGCGTTCGGGAATCTTCTGTCGGTGAACAACGGGTTTGCGAGCTTCTCGAACGTCACGAACGAGAACGGGCAGCTCACCCAGGTGTTCGACTCAAGGAACACGGAGACGAGGACCTACGATTCGCGAAACAGGCTTTTGACCCGGAGCTTCGCCTCGGGGCGGGTGCTCACGTACAGCTACGACCACTTCGACCGGATCATCGGGATCGAAGACAGCGCCGGGCCTGACGTTGTGCAGGAGTTTGATGTGGCCGGGCGCCTGACCGCGCGGAGCGTGACCGATGGTACGAACGTGCAGGTCACGCGCTACGAGTGGGACGCGAGAGATCGCCTGGCGTCGGTGACTGACCCTCTGGGCCGAAAGACGCGCTACGAGTACGATCTTGTTCAGCTGGGCTGCAACGTGCTGGATCA
>CAYZKI010000279.1:0-4677 GCA_964478745.1 uncultured Bacteriovoracaceae bacterium | reverse complement strand
AAGCCCCAGCTCCGCAATCCAAGCCCCAGCTCCGCAATCCAAGCCCCAGCTCCGCAATCCAAGCCCCAGCTCCGCGATCCAAGCCCCAGCTCCGCGATCCAAGCGCCCTGCTCCGCTACCTCAAAATCCAGCGCACCACATCCGCGAGCCCATCGCCGATGAAGCTCGGATCCGAGCATCCGGCGGCTCGCGCCTTGTCCAGGTGCTTCTCGCTTCTCTCGCCCTCGCCCGTTCTCACCAGCGCGTAGCCGGCGCAACCGGCGGCGCAGCCCGCGTCGACGTCCGACTGTTTGTCGCCCACCATGTACGAACGCGAAAGATCGACTCCAAGCGCCTCGGCGGCATCGAGGATCAGCTTCGGCTTGGGCTTCCTGCACTCGCAATCCTCATCCGGATGATGAAAGCAGAGCTCGTAGCGATCGATGGCCGCATCGGGCCCGAGCAGCGATCCGAGCATCGCATGGATCTCGGGAAGGACTTCCTTCCGGATCAGCCCGCGCGCCACTCCGCTCTGGTTGGACACGACGACGATCAGGAAGCCCGCCCTCTTCAGCTCGGCGATCGCCTCGCGCACTCCCGGCAGGAGCTTCATCTGGCCGGGATCGGAAAGGTATCCCGGATCCTCGTTGATGGTCCCGTCCCGATCGAGGAAAACAGCCTTATTCGGCCACTTCTCGGCCTTCTTTCTTTCCCAATTCCAGGCGCTCTCGACGATCTCGCGCAGGCCGCGCGAAGGCGAATAGCCCAATGCCTCGCGCGCGCGCGACAGGCTCGCGACGAGGTACGGAGGGTCGCCCGCCCGCCTCTCCTTCTCCCCGACCTTGAGCTCGACTCCGCTCGCGCGGCGGCACTCGTCGATCACCTGCCTCACCGAGAAGCCGTTCTCGCTGCCCAGATGGAAGACCTCGAACGCGTCGCCCTTCCCCGCGAGCAGCCTGAGCATCGCGGCCTCGTGGGCCTGCGCCAGGTCGCTGACGTGCACGTAGTCGCGGATGCAGGTTCCGTCGGGTGTCGGATAGTCAGTGCCGAAAATCTGCGCGGGCTTTCCCAGCCTCGCCGCCTCCAGCACCCGCGGGATCAGATGAGTCTCGCGGGCGTGCCACTCGCCGACCCGCAGCCCGGGCTCGGCCCCCGCGGCGTTGAAATACCGGAGCGCGATCGCGCGGATGCCCCCCTGGCCCGCCCTCTCGGCGAGATACCTCTCCACCGCGAGCTTGTTCTCGCCGTACGGGCTGATCGGGCGGGTTCCGGCCGACTCGTCGATCGGAGCCGAGGAATCCGCCGGCGCGCCCAGGACCGCCGCGCTGGAGGAAAAGACCAGGGCGCGGATGCCGGCCCTCTCGCACTCCTCCACGAGCGCCCGCGTCTGGAAGACGTTGTTTTCCTCATATTCCCGAGGCTTTTTCACGCTCTCGGGAACGATCGACTTCGCGGCGAAGTGCATCACGCAGTCGAAGCTCCCCTTCTCTAGGAGCGCCGCCACCTTGCGGCGGTCGCCGACCTCGCCGCGGTGGAACTCGGCTCCCGGGACGACCAGCTCGCGATGGCCGGTGGCCAGATTGTCGAGAATCGTGACCGAGTGGCCGCGGTCGATCAGCCAGGCGCATGTCGCGCTTCCGACGTATCCCGCACCTCCCGTGACCAAAATTTTCGGCATGACGGGAACGTAACACAAACGCCCGGCATTCAGTATATAAGGACTAGGAAACCGATGCGCGCCCTACTCCGACTCAAACCCTATATTTACCCCTATCGGTGGCTCATCCTGGCGAGCTGTCTCCTCGCCCTTCCGCTCGGGGTGCTTCGCACCGCGCCGGTCGCGCTCGTCCAGCGCGTCATCGACGATCTCAACAAAGGCGACCCTTCCCGCATCAAGCTTTTCCCGGTGCTCTTCATCGGGCTCTACCTCATCAACTTCGTCGTCCGGTTCGGACACTACTATCTGATGAGGATCGTGGTCGCGCGCTCCGACCAGAAGCTCAAGAACGACCTCTACTCGCATCTGCTCGGGCTCTCGCCCGACTACTTCACCGAGCAGAGCACGGGCTCGCTCATGTCCCGCGCGGGCACCGACCCCCAGCTGATCAGCGGATTCATCATCAACATCAGCGCTCTCGTCCGCGAGCCGGTCAACTTCCTCTGCCTGCTGGGATACGCGTTCTACCTCGACTGGCGCCTGACCCTCATGACCCTGATGATCTTCCCGCCGCTGGCGTGGGTGTTCCGGGCGACCGGCCGGAACCTGAAGCGCTACATCCACGGCATCACGCAGGAGAACGCGCGCCTGTTCTCGACCCTGCAGGAGAGCTTCTCCGGCATCCGCATCGTGAAGGCGTTCAACCTCGAGGGCTACATGCGCTCGAAGTACCACCAGCGGAGCGAGACCTACGCGAACCTCCTGCTGAGGACCGCGAAGCTCGAGGAAACTGCGCATCCGCTCGTCGAGCTGATCCAGGCCATCGTGATCGCGGGGGTCGTTTACTACGGCGGGATGCGCGTCGTCTCGGGCGCGATGACGCCGGGCGAGCTCTTCGCGTTCTTCACCGCGTTCGGCTTCATGCTGAACCCGATCCGCGTGATGAACGACGTGAACATGAAGATTAACCAGGCGAGCGCCAGCGGCTCTCGATCGCGCGGGCGTTCCTCCGCAACTCCCCCATCCTGATCCTGGATGAAGCGACCTCGAGCCTCGATTCGAAATCCGAGCTCGCCGTGCAGGACGCCCTCAACGACCTCATGAAAGGCAAGACGACCATCCTCGTCGCGCACCGCCTTTCGACCGTCCGCGCCGCCGACCAGATCCTCGTGGTGAAATCGGGCAGGATCGTCGAGCGCGGAAACCACGAGGAGCTCGTCCGCCGCGGCGGCGAGTACGCGAAATTCCACGAGCTGCTTCAATGAGTCCCTGGACCGCGCTCCTCGAATCGCTGCACTCCGCCCTGATCGACGAGCTCGTGGAGCGACATCCCGAGCCGAAGCCCGAGCTGGGGATGCCCGTCAGGAAGACGCAGTTCTCCCTCCCCGACCCTTCGGCCACCTCGTGGGTGCTTTGCGAAGTCGTGATGGGAACCAGCGCCGGAATCGCGGTGATCGCCATGAACGCCGACTGCGCGAAGACGCTCTCGGCGACACCGAAGGATCTCTGGGACGCGGTACTCAAGCGCGCGGGCTCCGAGTTCAGCCGCCGCGAGATCAAGCCGCGCGTGAGCCAGCTCGTCGAGCCGAAGAACACCACCCCGCTGCCGAAGGGCTATCCGGAGCCGACGCGCATGATCTGGATCCCGATCCGCTTTCCTTCCGGCTCCTGCTACTTAGGAGTCGGCGCCTGAACGGCGCCGGGAGTCGGCGCCTGAACGGCGCCCGATCCGTGTGTCTTTCGTGACCCAAGACCCGGCATGGTCTTGATTTCACGCCTTTAATTTAAGTTGATCAAAACAGTCAAACTAGCGCTATAATTGGAATCTAGCGGTACGTTTATGCTGAATATTTCACGGTCTCCCTACAGGCTTGGTCTTTTCTACGCGTCGATCGCGCTCGCCGCGAGCTCATGCTTCACGGGCGAGCTCATGGTCGAAGGACAGGAAAGCGGCAGCAGCTCGGGCGGAAGTTCCGGAGGCTCAGGTCCTTCCGAGCACATGATCATCACCGGGCCCACCACGCTTCAGGCGGGCGAATGCGCCGCCTACACCATCACCGCCGCCGACGCGAGCGAAGCTCCCATTCCGCTCAACCCGTCGGCGAGCGACATGGTCGTCTACGCCGGCGCCAACTACGGATCCACTTACCTTTCCACTTACTCCGACTCCTACTGCCAGTCGCCTTCGAGCGGGCACACGGTATCCGCGAGCGCGGCCTCCCAGGTCGTCTACTTCCGCTCGCCGGTGCCCGGCACGGTCGCTCTCTACTCGCACTCCCATCCTTCCTACAGCGGCTCGAATCTCCTCTCGATCAGCGTCAGCACCGATTCGCCTTTCACCTCGGTCGCGACGGTGGCCGGCCCCCCCGCTCCGCGCGGCTACGTCGAGAAGACTGCGCCTGGCGGCGTCTCGCGCTTCAACGAACCGATGGCGGTCGCCTGCACCGCTTCGGCGGTCTATGTCGCCGACATCGATAACAAGCTCATCCGCAGGATCGACCCGTCGACCGGTTACACCTCGATCGTGGGCGGAGTACAGGGCAACTACGGTGTCCGCGACAGCTCGCCGGGCTTCGCGGGCTCCTTCGACCGCATCACTTCGATGGTCGAGGCGGACGGAGCGCTGTACTTCGTCGAAAGCTGGGCTCACGTCGTGCGTTCCCTCGATCTCACGACCGGCGTCTTGACCACGATCGCGGGCGCGGCCTACGAGTCCGGAAGCGTGGACGGCACGGGCACCAGCGCGCGCTTCAACAATCCACGCTATATCGCCACCGACGGCGCCTACCTCTACATCTCCGACCAGATGAACACGGCGATCCGCAAGGTCGACCTGTTCGACAACTCAGTCACCACTCTCGTGGGCACGCCCATGCAGCCTGGCCCGATCGCGGTCGTGGGCGGCATGGTCTACGTCCATCTCGGTACCTTGGGCGGGCACATCCACAAATACGACGCGTTCTCGGGCTCGGATCTGGGCTCGTCGGTCGCGTCCCTCGGATACAACGTTACCGCGATGACGGCCGATACCGTCGCCACGC
>CAYZKI010000278.1:1150-4680 GCA_964478745.1 uncultured Bacteriovoracaceae bacterium | reverse complement strand
CGCCCCATCTTCACCTTCGAAACGACTTTCGAGCGGATTTCGTCGATGTTCTCGAGCCCGGCCACCTCTCCCTCGCGCGAGTAGAGGTAGGGCGCGACGGCGAGGTAACCCTGCTTCGCGAGCCTGCGCGTGACATCCTGGATATCCTCGTGAACGCCGAAGATCTCGTGAATCACGATCACCGCGGGAAAAGGGCCCTTCCCTTTCGGCATCGACTGGTAGCCCGGCATCGACTTTCCGTCGGCGAGCGGGATCGTCACTGCCCCCGCCGCGATTCCCTCGGTGGAAGTGGAAACGGCCCACGAGGTGATCGGAAGCACGGCCAGCGCGAAGCCGGCGCCGGCTCCCACCGCGACGAATTCCCTTCGAGTCAGATCGTTTTCATTCATGCCTCGTTTGTCGTGGCAAACGCCTGAAATCCCTAGCGATTTCTCAAGACGCTCCGTCTAATTAATTTTTTTAAGTTAAAAATTGATTTTTTTAAGACAAACTGGCATTCTAACTAAAGAAAGAAGAGCAATCTCATGGCCGATTGGAAGAATCTGACGCAAATGACGGGCGGTGCCCGGATGACCGTCGAGAAAGTGTGCCTCCCTGATCGGGGAATCGCGATCGAGGGAAGCTTCGACCTTCCGCCGCTCGCTCAGCTTTCGATGGAGGATCAGGTTTTCGTGGCCGAGTTCATCCGGGGCCATGGGTCCATCAAGGAGATGGAGCGGCTCTTCGGCGTGAGCTACCCCACCATCAAGAACCGACTGAACCGGATCTCCGAGGCCCTCGGGCTGGGCATGGGCGTGACGGTCGAAACCGATCCCGCGCCCACGCGAGCGGAGATCCTCGACCAGCTCGAGCGCGGCGAGCTCACCGCGAAGCAGGCCGCGGAAGCCCTCAAGGGCGGGGGCTGATCATGCGCGTCCCCCCGTCGATCGTCCGGCTCAGGTTCGAGCGGCCCGGCTTCAGGCTTCCGCTCTGGCTTCCCGTCTTCCTGCTCTGGCCGATCGTGCTGCTCGTGGCGATACCCGTGGTCCTGGTCGTCGTGATCGCGGCGCTGATCCTCGAGCCCCGCTACGTGGGCCGCAATCTCCGCTTTCTGGCCACGATGTACGAGACCACCTGCGCGATGCGCGGGACGCTGATCGATATCGAAGGCAAGACTCCCGAGATCCGCAACCGGACGCGGATCCTCATCTCCATTCATTGAAGAAGTTTTCAGGCAAGAAAGGCAGTCCTGGTCATGAACGAAGAACAAAGACGGATTCTCAAGATGGTCGCCGAAGGCAAGATCACCTCGGAGGAAGCCGAGTCCCTGCTGGACTCGCTCGCGGGCGGGCGCGCCTCGGGTACCGCCTCCTCCGCGACGTCTGCCGCGAAGGAGGCTCCGAAATTCCTCCGGGTGATGGTCCACGACGAAACCAGCGAGCACGGCGGAAAGGTGAACATCCGCGTCCCGATGAACCTCATCCGCGCGGGCGTGAAGCTCGCCGCGCTCCTGCCGAAGGGCGTGAACGATCAGGTGAACAAGGCCCTCGCCGAGAACGGGATCGACTTCGACGTATCGAAGGTGAAGCCCGAGAACCTCGAGGAGCTCGTCCAGCACCTTGCCGAGCTCACGATCGACGTCGAGGGCAACAAGGGCGAGCGCGTCCGGATCTTCTGCGAGTGAGCCTCACGACGCCACGGCGAGCGCCGCTTCGAGAAGGCCGCGGAGAATGAAGCTGACGAGCGACTCACCGGGCTTCCTCTCGAGCACGGCCTGACGGATCCGGTCCCGCCTGCTCTCGTCCGTGTTCTCCGGGTCGATCTTGAACGACTTGATCACGTTCGAGAGCGTGGCCTCGAGCCCGCTGCGCTCGGGGCCTTTCTCGAACTTCAGATCGAGGTCCCGGTAGAGAGCCGTGACAGTGGCCTGGGCGCGCGCGCCCCGGACGGTGACGATCCCCTGCCCGCGCATGAGCTCGCCCTTCAGCCTGAGCTTGTCGTCGACGAAAAAGAACGGGTTGAGCCGGGTGAGATCCTGGCCCGCGATCTCGAGCCTGACGTCGACGAGCGGATCGGGCTCGGTTTTCCCGAAGAGCCCCGCCCCGACCTCGAGCACGATCAGCCCGGAATCCTCGAGCTTCGCGTCGACCCGCGCGCGGGCGGCGCGCCCCCGGAGATCAGAGCGGGTGCCGAGCTCCTCGACCTTGGCTTCGATGCCGTTCACTCGCAGCCTCGCTTCGCGGCCGTCGCGGAGGCGTACGTAGGTGAACTTCCCGTCCCTCACGCGGATGCCGCCGACGCGAAAGCCGCCGCCGCTCCCGGCCGCGCCCTTCCCTTCGGGCAGGGACTTGTCGCCCTCGATGACGACGACCTCGGGCCGGCTCACGAGCACGTTCTCGATGCTCGGTGAAGAGGGCCCGCGCCAGAACGAGATCGACTCGAGAACGACCAGCGGGATCTCGGCCTCCACCGCCGTCGCCTCGCGGTCGCCGAACCTGCCGCGAATCCCGTGAAGCGAGGCGCTCAGCGGGAAGAGCGACAGCGAGACCCGCTCGATCTCGAGCGTGCATGTCGAGCATGCGTCCCTGGCCGAGGCCTGCAGCCAGTCGCGAAGCACGCCAGGCGCGGCGATCCAGGCCGCGGCAACCGCCGCGATCAGGACGAGAGTCAGTAAAAGGAGAAGCGGCTTCTTGTGCATCGCGATTCGCCGAAGTCGCGATGCTCAGTTTTCGCAGCAATAAAGGGTAGCGGTGATTGGCTTCGGCGGGTTGCCGAACTTGGCCGCGCACTGCTCGGCGGTGCCGGGAGCGCCGAGATCCATGGCCGTCACGCCGTAGCAGACCGGCGTTTTGAACGGCTTCATCCCCTTCTGCTCGCAAGTCTGCTGGGCCCAGGTGAATTCGCAGTTGTTGACCAGCTGCTGGTTCGCGTCCTTGCGCTGAACGAAGCTCCAGGAGCCCGCACAGTTCAACTGAAAGGCTTTAGCGGGCTTCCCGTTCGCGCAGCTCTGGGCGGCGCCGCTCGCGGAAGACTGGGTACCCGTGGTGGCCGCGGGCTTTGAGCTCGTATTCAGGCCTAACCACTTGGCAGGAGCTGAGTTTCTCCAATCGCAGCCGGATAGGCACAGCAGGCCAGCCACGGCGACCGCTCGGGTCAAATTTCCTCGATGTTTCATGATGTTCCCCAAATAAAATTCTCAACCAGCCATTTAAATCGTCAAGCTTTGATTGGCCCTCACCGAAAAGGCGCAAAGAAGTATTAAGGAATTGTTTTCCTTGCGGAATTTGTCTTTAAAAACAAGTGGTTGAAGCAATCTTCAAAACTTGTTCAAATTTGTGCAACCCGTCAAGATCAGGTTAACTATTATGGTCGGATACTCTGTGGAACGTCAGTACCGTATTCTCCTGACAGTCTCCACCTTCATACTCGCACTTTCCTCCTGCGCCCCGCGCTCAGGCGACCCGACGGTGGGCTTCATCGAGCCGCACCGCGAGGGCCTCGAAGCGCATCGCACCAGCGGGGATCAGGCGGGCGTCCAGCTGGCTCCCCAG
>CAYZKI010000278.1:0-1140 GCA_964478745.1 uncultured Bacteriovoracaceae bacterium | reverse complement strand
GGTCGGCGGCGCGACCCAGGGATCCCTCGGGACCAGCGCCTCCTTCAGAGTGCGGGGTGGTGTTGTCCAATCTCCATAGGATTCGCAATACCTGGGTCTCGACCTGGCTGGCGCTCTCGTTAGCGCTGGCCTCGCCTGCTTTCGCGGCGTCCGCGCCGGAGAAGATGAGCTTCCGCGGTTACCTCGCGGACGCGACCGGCACCGCCCTGAACGGCACTCGCCGCGTCCGGTTCGGAATCTACATCAACGGCACCCGTGTGTGGTACGCGGAGCACGCGAGCGTCTCGATCTCGAGCGGGTACTTCGCGGTCGCGCTCGGCACGAACGAGCAAGGCGGCTTCGCTCTCGTTCCGTCGACCGGCGCCAACGCGCCTTCTTCCTTCCTTCCCATCTCAGCGGATCTTTTCTCCGGCTTGAGCTCCAGCGTGCCTGTCGAGCTCGAGCTCGAAGTCCATAACGGCGTGGGTTTCGAGACCATCTCGCCTCGCTACTCTTTCGCCTCCACTCCCTTCGCCCTTCAGGCCGACCAGATCGATGGTTATGACTCGAGCCGCCTGGCCAAGCTGAACGCCTCGGGCCAGATCGAATCCTCGGGCGGTGTCGCGGTCGTCAGCCCGACCGGTCAGTGGATCGGCCCGACGACGGGAATCGCGGGCCCGACGGGCGCGCAGGGCGCGACCGGCGCTCAAGGCCCCACGGGCTCACAAGGCGCGACCGGCGCCACGGGTGCCACCGGCTCGCAAGGCCCGACGGGCTCCGTCGGAGCGGTCGGTGCGACCGGCGCGCAAGGCGCGACCGGCGCCACGGGTGCCACCGGCTCGCAAGGTCCGACAGGGGTTCAAGGCGTCACGGGCAGCGTGGGCGCGACGGGCGCGCAAGGCGCCACGGGCGCCACCGGTGCGACCGGCGCTCAAGGCCCCACGGGCTCACAAGGCGCCACGGGTTCGCAAGGTCCGACAGGTTCGCAAGGCCCCACCGGCGCGACCGGCGCGACGGGCTCGCAAGGTCCCACGGGAAGCGTCGGCGCGACAGGCTCGGTCGGAGCCACCGGCGCAACGGGAGCTCAAGGTCCCACCGGCGCGCAAGGCCCCACCGGCGCGCAAGGTCCCACGGGCTCAATCGGTCCGACAGGCCCGCACG
>CAYZKI010000277.1:0-4687 GCA_964478745.1 uncultured Bacteriovoracaceae bacterium | reverse complement strand
CTCCCCGGACGGGAAGACCTACACGTTCCGGATGCGCGAGGGACTGAGCGATCACGAGGGCGAGGCGATCACCGCGGCCCGGATGGCCCGGTGCCTGGAGAACTACCGCCGCGGCGCGAAGGCGCCGTCGCGGCACGTGAGCGCGTTCCCGGCCTGGAAGACCACCGAGGCCAGGGGGCGCGACGTGAGGATCGTCCTCGACCGCCCCGACCCGTACCTGGCGAAGAACATCCTGCTGCTCCGCTACTTCCGTGCCCGGGGCGACCTGGCTGAGCCGTGCCGGGAGACCGGGCCCGACGAGCCGCTCGTCACGAGCGGGTTCATGAAGCCTTCCCGCTGGGAGACCTCGCCCGAGGACGAGCTCGCGCTCGAGCCCGTCCGGGCGCCGGCCGAAAGGCCCATGCGCTTCGTCTTCGTGCAGGACGACAACTCGCGCGCCTCGAAGATCCTGCGCGGGGACGTGGACGCGGTCCTGAACGGGCTTTCGCTCCCGCGCACGCGGTGGGTCCAGGAAAGGCTGGCCGACCGCTTCAAGCTGCTGGAGCGCGAGGCGAGCACGATCAGCTATCTCGCGTTCAACGTCCGCGACCCCTTGCTCGCGAACCGGGAGGTGCGCCGCGCGATCGCCATGGCCATCGACCGCGAGAGCTGGGTGAAGAAGAAGATGTTCGGCTTCGGCCGGGTGGCTCCGAGCCTGCTGCACCCGTCGCTTCCGGAAAGCCACGCCGTCGAGTTCGCCTACGACCCCGGAAGAGCCGAGCGCATCCTCGACGAGCAGGGTTATCCTCGCGGCCGGAACGGCATCCGATTCGCGCTCCGGCAGAAGACCACGAGCTTCCGCGAGTCGCTCGAGCAGGCGCTCTTCTTCCAGCACTCGCTCAAGCGCATCGGCATCGAGCTCAACCTCGACGTGGTGGAGCCCGCCGTCTGGGCGGAGTCGGTCAAGCGCGGCGCCTACCAGCTCTCCGCGGGGCGATTCGTGGGCGTCTCCGACGGGTCGATCTTCTACAGCGTGCTCCGCACCGGGCAGAACCTGAACCGCTCCGGCTATTCGAACCCCGAGCTCGACCGCGTCCTCGATCTCGCGGTGAGCGAGCCCGACGATGCCAGGCGCAAGGAGCTTCTGAAGCGGGCGCAGCTCACCCTGGCCGAGGACCTCCCGTATCTCCCGCTGTACTACTGGTCGAACGGCCTGATTCTCCGGAAGGACCTGGGTGGGGTCACGGGTCCAGAGCTTTCTCTGAGCGGGGCCCTCGACCCTCTATTGAAGATCCGGTAACCGGGGTATGAACAGGGAATGAAGCGGATTCTCTGCCCGCGGCTTCCATCGCCGGGCCGTCCCGTGAAGCTTGATGAGAACGAGGCGAGCCACGCCACGCGCGTGATGCGGCTGCGCGACGGCTCGCCGATCGTGGCCATGGACGGGAGCGGCCGCTCCGTCCAGGCGACGCTGAAGCTGCTGCACGGGGTGCCCCATCTCGAGTTCGCGCACGAGATCGCGGCGCGCGAGGCCGAGGTCGTGCCCGTGACGCTCGAGCTTGCCGTCCTCAAGGGCGACGCCATGGAGTGGGCCGTCGAAAAGGCCGTCGAGCTCGGGATCGAGAGCCTGGTTCCGGTCCTGACCGAGCGGACCATCGTGCGGATGGACCGCAAGGGGCCGGAGGCGTTCCAGGAGCGCTGGCAGAAGATCGCCGACCAGGCGCTCAAGCAGTGCGGAAGGTCCCAGAGGATGGAGGTCCTGCCGCCCAGGGAGCTGGGCTCGCTTTTCACCGAGGCTGGCCCCGGGGAAAGCCGCCGGTTCTGGCTCGACGAGGCGGGCGAAGGGGTTCCGACCCTGAATGAGGCCCTGTCCGCGGCCGGCTCCGCCGCCGTTCACCTTCTCGTGGGCCCCGAGGGAGGCTGGGGGGAGTCCGAGAGGTCCTTCCTCGGCCGCGAGGCCGAGCAGGGGCGTTGCACCCGGGTCACGATGGGACCGCTCATCCTCCGGGCCGAGACCGCGGCGCTCGCGTCCTGCGCTCTTGCCGCCGCCCAAGCGCGTTCCGGCGCTCGTTCGGGTTGACAAGCGGATTCACCGTGTCGGAAGGTGGAAGTAGCTGTGGTTGAGCGAAACGAAGAAAAGATCAAATTGAAGTTCGAGCCCATCACCGAGGGGCTCGGGTTCCATCCGTTCTCGGATGGCCTTCCTTACGCCCCGACATCGACCGCCCCCACGGCCAAGCGCCCACCTTCCGAAATGGGTACGGGCGCGGTTGCCGCGGGCCCGGCCACCTTCGTGACGAATTCCTCGCCGAGACGGGTATCCGTCCCTGTGGCGACGCCCAAGCCCGTCCTCGAGCCCCGCATGCCAGCGGCCCCGCTCATGCCCGCGCAGCCCGGACGCTCGACGATCGTGGCCCGCACGGGAATGTCGGCGCACGCCGCGCCGAAGGCGCAGCTTGAAACCCGGTTCGAGTCCTCGTACGGCTTCGTCTATCTGCTGAAGCGCGTCTTGGCCTATGCGCTCGATACCGTGCTCAACATCACGCTTTGCGCGACCGCCCTCAGCATGGCGCTCGTGAACCAGAACATCGCTCCCGAGGAGCTCCTGAGCCCGGGTGTCGTGCTCATGGCCACGCTTTTCGTCACGATCTTCAGCTGGGCGCTCGTCACGGCCCAGGAAGTGGCGTTTGGGACCTCGGTCGGCAAGCGCGTCTTCGGGCTTGCCATCGAAGGCGGCGCCTCGGCCGCGTTCCTGCGCGCGTTCTTCTTCCTGCCGAGCGCGGGCTTCGCCGGGCTTGGCCTGCTGTGGGCGGTCTTCGACCGCAAGCGCCGCTGCTGGCACGACCTCGTGGTCGATTCGCAGCCCATCGAGATCGCCAGAATCTAGGACCATGCGCTCGGCGGCCAAGAAGATCCATTCCGCCGACTCGCTCCGGAGAGTTCTTGCGCGCGCGGCGAGGGGCAAGAATGTCGTTTTCACCAACGGCGTCTTCGATATCCTGCATCGCGGGCACGTGAGCTATCTCGAGCGCGCGCGAAAGCTCGGGGACTTGCTCGTGGTCGCGATCAACTCGGACGCGTCCGTGAAAAGGCTCAAGGGCCCCGCGCGCCCGATCAATCCGCTCGCGGACAGGATGTTCGTGATGGCGGGGCTCGAGTGCGTCGACTACGTGACCTCGTTCGGCGAGGACACGCCTCTCGAGACCATCCGCAAGCTCAAGCCGAAGGTCCTGGTGAAGGGCGGCGACTACAGGATCAGCACCATCGTCGGCGCGCCAGACGTGATCGGCTGGGGCGGCAAGGTGAAGACGCTCTCGTTCGTCGAGGGGCGCAGCACCACGAAGATCATCGAGAAGAGCCGGCGCAGGCGCTAGGGCGCTCCGCGCTTCGTGTAGCGTCGCGCCCAGGTCCGCGACTTCGGAAGCAGGGAAAACAACAGCGGCAGCAGCACCCGGCGCGGCACGAACCGCCTGAGGTAGTAGAAGATCGACGCGTCGATCGTCACCGGGATCCACAGGGGCGGACGCCGTGCCCGGATCGTCCTCAGAATGCGCCTGGCCACGGACTCCGGGGTAGTCAGGCTCAGCCTCATGAGGCGTTCCACGAACGGAACCATGTGGGCGTAGTAATCCTCGTAGATACCGTCGCTCCCCAGCTTCCTTCCGGAGAGCTCCGTCAGGTAAACGTTCTGGAACGAACGCGAGCGGATGAACCCGGGCTGAATGAGGCTTACCTGGATTCCAAGGGGTCGCAGCTCGTACCAGAGCGCCTCGCTCATGCCCTCGAGCGCGTACTTGGACGCGCTGTACGACGCCATGGTGGGCATCGCGAGCATGCCGCTCACCGAGGACACGTTGATGATCTTCCCGCGCCCCAGCCTGCGCATGCTCGGGATCACGCGCCGGATCAGCGCGACGGGACCGAGGTAATTGGTCGTCATCTGATGGAGCTCGGCCTCGCCCGTCATGTGCTCGAGCACCGCGCGATAGGATATGCCGGCGTTGTTGATCAGGATGTCGACGCCTTCCCACCTGTCCTCGATCTCGCGGATCAGGAGGTCACGTTCCTCTTCCGAGGCGACGTCCAGGTCACGAACCCAGAACCGGTCATCGTCGGGGAACCGCGATCGCAGCGCGGCGCTCGACGACGAGCGCGCGGTGACGACGACACGATACTCGAGCTGGCGGTGGAGAAGCTCGGCCAGGGCAAGGCCGATCCCGGAGCTGCAGCCCGTGACGAGCACGACCGGCTTATGCCGGGCGACCGGGTCGCCCGATGGAGGATCGGAGGCTGCGGAACGATTCACCCCGGCACCGGAATCAGACGCGTTCCGGCCTCTTTTCAGTCTGCTTCTCGCAAGACTTGCACAGATGAACCTGCATGGAGTCCCAGTTGAACCAGTCACCGTCGCGCTGAGCGAAGACGAGACGGCATTGGAAGCACTTGAACTGATTCCTGGCCAATTTTCTCTGGGTCATGATCTTGGACATGGTTCGATCTCCTAAGAGGGACGTCGGGCCTAAAAGACGAGAGCGGCTCGCTTCCCGGGCTTCGGGAAGGAGCCGCTCTCAAGACTGTCAGCAGGACTTGTTACCAGCGATTGCCGCGACCGCTTTGATCGCGGTTGCCGCCGCCGAAGCCGCCGCCACTGCGGGGGACCATCGGCTTGGCTTCGTTCACGGTCATGGCGCGGCCGTCGTAATCCGCG
>CAYZKI010000276.1:0-4699 GCA_964478745.1 uncultured Bacteriovoracaceae bacterium | reverse complement strand
AGGCCAGGGTGCGCAGGATGTGGTTCTTTTCCACGTCCTCCAGGGGCATCTCGAGCGAAAAGTCGCCCGTTTCGATCCGGGATTTCGGATTGCGGATCGAGAAGGGGATGTCGTCCAGGCGGATCTCGTTGTTCTCGGCCAGGATCTTCAGCCGCTCGATCGTGTTCTGCAGCTCGCGGATGTTGCCCGGCCAGTCGTAGTTCTGGAACGCTTCGTACACGCGCGGGTCGACGCGCTTGATCTGCTGGGCCGAGCCGCCGAAGCGGGAGTTCTTCAGGAAGTAATCCACGAGGGTGGGGATATCTTCCTTGCGCTTGCGCAGCGGAGGCATGCGCAGGGTGATCGTGTTGAGGCGGTAGAAAAGGTCCTCGCGGAAGCGCCCTTCCTTCACCTCGACCTCGAGATCGCGGTTGGTGGCGCTGACCACGCGGACGTCCACCTTGATCGGCTTCTTGCCGCCGATGTGGTAAAACTCGCCTTCCTGCAGGAAGCGCAGGAGCTTCGCCTGGATCGAGGGCGACATTTCGCCGATCTCGTCGAGGAACAGCGTGCCGCCGTCGGCCGTTTCGCAAAGGCCGGACTTGTGCGAGACGGCGCCGGTGAAGGAGCCCTTCTCGTGGCCGAACAGCTCGGATTCGAGCAGTGACTCCTGGAGCGCGCCGCAGTTCACGGTCACGTAGGGCTTGTCGCCGCGGTCGCTCTTCATGTGAAGGCGGCGGGCGATGAGCTCCTTGCCCGTTCCGCTCTCGCCCTGGATAAGGACGGTAGCGGTCGTGGGCGCGATCTTGTCCACCATCGTCAGCATACTGAGGATGGCCGGGCTCTTGCCCACGATGTCGAGGGATTTGTTGTCGCGGCTCGCGTCGACGAGGGTCTTCAGCGCCTTGTTCTCCTTCTGCAGCATGCGCTGCTGCTCGAGGATGCGCTCGTGCGCCTTGCGCAGCTCGAGGGTCTTCTCCTCGACGGCGCTCTGGAGCTTGCGGTTGAACTCCTTCGCTTCGCTGTAGATCTTCTGGTTCCCGAGGGCGACGGCGACCTGCGAGGCGACGGCTTCGAGGGTCACGACGTCGTCCTCGTCGAACGCGTCCTTCTTGTCGCTCTCGATGCTCAGAGTGGCGACGACCTCGCCATCCTTGATCACCGGCACGCAGACTTCGGCCTGCGAATGCACGGGGAGCGAGAGATTGGTGTAGTTCGGGTCGGTCGACACGTCGTTCGCGACGAAGCTCTTCTTGCTGCGGATCACGTGGCCGTTGATGCCCTGGGTGATCGGGAGCGTGTGGCCGATCTTGAGATGGTTGCCGTACGCGCCGGCTTGCGCGCGCAGGGTGTAGTTGCCCTGTTCGACGCTGAACATGTGGATGCTGTACGGGTTGAACTTGGTTTGGATGAGGTTGACGATTTCCTGGTAGAGGTTCTCGGACTCGAGGAGGCTCTGGAGCTTCGTCGAGAGCTCATTCAAGAGCCTGAGCTGCATCGCCTGCTTCTTGAATGACTGTGCGCCGGAAATCATTACCTGCTTCTCCCAATTCGCTCCGAGTAATTTCTTCCTCGGGGCGAGCGGCAATCTATCTTTTTTACATAGCTGCGTCAACATAATCTGAGTAAAAAAGACTACTATTTTTCACTCCGAACGGCCGCTAGAGGCAGTCACTTAACTGCATGAAATAACAAAGTAAAATGTCTTCAGACTTGGTGACTTTTCGCACCACGTCATTATTTGTAATCTCCGAGTAAAAAAGTTTTTTGATCCCCTGAGGCGTCGTGATACCGAGCGACTGTCTCTTATCGATTCAGGGGTCGACTCATGAAAAAGTTTTCCGGTGGTTTCGCTCTGCTTGTGGGGTTCTCGATTGCGCTGTCTGCGTGCGGCGGAGGAGGAGCGACGGTCGCCCCGCCGACGAGCACAACGGACGAACCCCTCACCGCGTATCCTCGGCCGGAGGATTCGCGCCGAATCAGCAAGCTCGGGCTTCGCAGCGCGCAGGAAGTCTGCGACCGGTGGAATCAGGATCATCCCTCCATCTCGCGCGAGCAGTTCTATCCGGGCCTGGATTTCTGCGACCCAGGGACTCCTGATCCGATCGCGCAGGAAGACGCGCTCCGCCGGATCAACCTGTTCCGCTGGCTCGCGGGCCTCAGGCCGGTGAAGCTCAATGAGGCCAACTCGTCGTATGCGCAGGCCGCGGCCCGCATCATGGACGCCAACGGCCAGCTCAGCCATTTCCCGGATGCCTCGTGGAAGTGCTGGAGCCAGGAAGGCTACACGGGCGCCGGCAAGAGCAACATCGCGATCGGTTATCAGACGGCCGCCGACACGGTCGACGGATATATCCGCGACGACGGCGACAATAATGCGGCGGTCGGACACCGGCGCTGGCTGCTCCACCCGGACCTCGTCGACGTGGGCGTCGGTCACTACGGGAAGGGCGGAGCGATCTGGATCGCCGACAAGAGCATCGATCGCGAGAGCCCGGAGCTCGTCACGCACCCGAGCCCGGGTTTCTATCCGCTCCAGGCCATCGAAGGGACCGACCGCTGGTCGCTCTCGGTTTTCCGCCTTCCGAAGAATTCGCCGGTTTCCGTGAAGGTCACGACTCCCTGGGGCGTCGAGCGCCCGAACTCCTATGAAGGAGAGCGGGGCTCGGGCCTCGAGACGATCGTTTTCAACATGGGCGAAGAGCGCCGCACCGGGAAGCACAAGATCGAGGTTCGCCTCGGCAAGTGCATCTACGTCTGGGAATCGACGATCGTGGATTGCTCGAAGCCCGAGACTTTCCGGGAAGTGGACGTTGATCCGGTTGTTACGGTTCGCTGCAAGTAGGACGGGGCGGGCGGTGGCTACCGCTCTTGGCAGCTCCACTGGCCGGTCAACTCGTCACCTCGGCAGGCGTAGACGTGGGAGCCTGTCGTATACTTCGTGAAGGTGACCGAAACGGATCCCGGGTCCAGATAGTTCGCGGACATCTGGAAAACAACCCCCTTGGCTTCCGTGGGATGGTCCACCTCGAAGGCTTTCGTCGCGGCGGCGATCGCCTCGCTCATTTCTCCGACGACAGTCGTGGCTCCGAATCCCGGGACGGGATGAGCCAATAGTGCGAGGGCCAGAATCAGCGATTTTGTCTTCATTGCGCGCCTTTTACATACGAGGAACGGGGCGTTTGGAAGGAGGCGAGAGGGGCCCCGGGGTATCTCCCTCTTTGATTCGGACCCGCTCAAGCTATCCGAAGGAGTCGATGCTCGCAACCCACGGCTACGACGGAGGCCCGAGACCAGTGATTTCAGGTACCTCTGAACAATTGACACGCATCGTCGCGACCGGGAAAGAATCGCCCGCGGCTCGAAGCGCGTGACGACGACTGAGGTCGTCGAGAGGCCCGCATGTAAGAAGATCCAGTCTCGGGATTCGCTCGGGCGCTTAGATCGCCTCGACGACCATCGCGATGCCGAGGCCGCCCGCGGCGCAGACCGTGATGAGGCCCAGGTTCTTCTTGCGCGCGCGCAGCTCGTGCAGCGCCTGCAGCGCCACGCGGACGCCGGTCGCGCCGAACGGATGCCCGAGCGGGATGCTGCCGCCGTTCACGTTCAGGCGGGACATGTCGATCTGGCCCAGGGCCTTGTCCATGCCGAGCTTTTCCTTGGCCCACTCCTTCGATTCGATGGCTCGTACGGTGGCGAGCACTTGCGCGGCGAATGCCTCGTGCATCTCGATGATGTCGATCTGCTCCATCGTCACTCCGGCCTGCTTCAGCGCCTTGGGAAGAGCGAAGGCGGGGCCGATGAGCAACGGCTCCTTCTTGATGTCGACGGCGGCGACGCCGTAGCCGCGGATCGCTCCGAGCGGCTGAAGCTTCAGCTCGCGGGCCTTGGACTCCTTCATGAGGAGGCAGGCCGCGGCTCCGTCAGTCAGGGGGCTCGCGTTGCCGGCGGTGATCGTCCCGTCTTTGTAGAAAACGGGCTTGAGGGTGGAGAGCTTCTCCATCGAGGTGTCTCCGCGGACGTTGTTGTCGCGGTCGACGACCTTGCCGTCGGGCGTGGCGACGCCGACCACGTGGGACTTGTAGAAGCCGCGCTCCCAGGCTGCGTGCGCCTTGTGATGGCTTTCCATCGCGAACTTGTCCTGCTCCTCGCGGCCGACCTTGAACTCGCGGGCCATGAGGTCCGCCGACTGGCCCATGGTCAGCCCCGTCGTCGGCTCCTTGATGCCGGGCGCGTTCGGGGCGAGCAGGCCCGGGCGGAACTTGGCCATATGGCTGAGCTTCTGCGCGGGCGTCTTCATGCGGCCGAAATCCTGGAAGAAGTCAGTCGCTTCCTGGCTGAAGATGGCGCGGATGGAGCTGATGCTCTCGGCTCCGCCGGCCATGCCGATCTCGATCTGGCCGGCGGCGATCTTCGCGGCGATCCCCGCGATCGCCTCGGAGGCCGAGGCGCAGTAACGGTTCACGGTCGTGGCCGGGATCTCCGGCGGGAGGCCCGAGTCGAAGAGGGCTTCGCGGCCCACATGCGTGCCTTCGGCCGGGGCGCTCACGATGCCGAAGAAGATCTCCTCGACGAGCTTGGGATCGAGATCCGAGCGCGCGATCGTCTCGCGCAGCGCGACTCCTCCGAGCGCGGCCGGGGACATCTTCTGGAAATCCGTGCGCGCCTTGAGGAAAGGGGTTCTCGCTCCGTTAACGATCACGATTCTATCAGCCATGGT
>CAYZKI010000275.1:2006-4706 GCA_964478745.1 uncultured Bacteriovoracaceae bacterium | reverse complement strand
TGAAGCTTCTTCGCGTGCTGCAGACCCGCCAGTTCGAAGCGGTCGGCTCGTCGAAGACGATGGAAGTGGACGTTCGCATCATCGCCGCCACGAATCGCGACCTCGAGGCCGCCGTTCAGAAGCGCGAGTTCCGCGAAGACCTCTACTACCGCCTGAACGTGATCCCGCTGAAGGTTCCGACCCTCCGCGAGCGCAAGAGCGACATCCCGCTTCTCGTTCAGCACTTCGTGAAGCAGTTCAACAGCCTGACGGGCCACAACGTGGAGCCGCCGACGGGCCAGATCATGGAAGCCCTCATGGCCTACGACTGGCCGGGCAACGTCCGCGAGCTCGAGAACCTCATGGAGCGCCTCGTGATCCTCAAGGGTCAGGGCTCGGTGGATCTCGGCGACCTTCCGCACCGTATTTTCCAGAAGTACGCCGAAGGCCGCCCGGCTGGCGACGGCGCACTGTCCGAGTGGGAATTCCCTCGCATGGTGCTCCCGTCCTCCGGCGTGAACCTCAAGGCGATCGTCGAAGCGTTCGAGAACCACCTGGTCGACCAGGCTCTCGCCCGCACGAATAACAACAAGAACCGCGCAAGCGAGCTCTTGAACATGAATCGCACCACTCTGGTCGAGAAGCTGCGCAAGCGCGGCATGATCGTCCCGATCGGTTCGAAGATGTCGAGCCTGGCGAGCAACGGCGAGCCGATGATGCAAGTCGAGATCGGCGCTCCGGCGCCGGCCGCGGCTCCCGAAGCCGAGACGATCAAGTAATCGTTCCGTCCTGGGTAATTACAAGGGCCGGGCCTCGAAAGAGGTCCGGCCTTTCTGTTTTTTGGAGGGCCACTCACTCCAGTTCGAAGTACTTCGAGCGCTCCGTGAAGCCTTCGGGAAGCGGCGTCTTGGCCGGCACCTGCAGGGTGATCCCCTCGACGGCATCCATGTTGACGATCAGGTAGAAAGGGTTGTTCCGGCGCTTCTCGTAGATGAAGCCCGCGATCTGGTTCTCGTCGAAGAACGCGGAGTGATAGGGCTGCATGCCCGACCAGGAGCCGAGCTCCTGCCGGTGCTTCCTCGAAAACCGGTTGGGCATGTCCTTGAGGCGACGTTTGTTCTTCGCGTGCCATTCGAGCCAGAGCTTCTGGTGCCTGGGGTTCTGCTTGTCGTACCACTGGAATCCCGGGCGAAGATCAAAGCGGATATGGGTTCCCGTATCCGTGTTGAAGAACGGCGTGCCCCGCGAGGTCCAGACGCCACCCAGATCCGAGCGATGGGGCCACTGCTCCTGGAGCCTGTCCCGGCTCGGAAGCAGGTCGAGCATCCAGGCCACCCAGGAGTCGGCCTTGTTGTGACGGCCGCGTCTTCTTCCGTGCTGGACGACGTGGTGCAGAGGTTCGCCCGGCTCGAGGTAGAACTTCTTGCTCCGGAGAGGGAGCTCGATCCTCGGCTCGGAAAGCGAGTCCGTGTAGCACTTCACGCCGCCGGCGCTCGCTTCGGAAGCGAGCAGCGCGGCGGAAAGCAGAGCGCTCCATAGAAGAGGCCTGAAGGCAGGATGCATCCTTTTCTTATCGGCCCGCGTCCGGGCATCCTCGAGCGAACCGGTGTCACGATTCTGGCGGGATCCATGGGCATGAAAGAGAAAGGCCAGGCTCCTTCCGGAACCCGGCCTTCCAGTCTTGATGCGCCGGTTTGCCTCAGTTCGTGGGAGTTTCCCAGAAGTACCCGTAGACGACCGTGCCGTCCGCGGTCGTGATCTCGTTCACGAGGGAGCCGTCGGTGGCCATGCGCCAGCGCTCGGTCTGCTTCAGTACCGCGCTGCTCGCGGTGAGGTCAGTGGCGGTCTCTTCGACCTTGTTGCCGTTCTTGATCCAGTCTTCGTAGAGCTGCTCTTCGGTCGCGGGGTCGATCGTGATCCCGGAGAAAGTGGGGCTGCTGGTATAGAGAATGACCTCGAGACCCACGCGGTGTTCCGGGGTTCCCGGGAAAGCGGGGCCGCTCGGCGGCGTGGCCGGAATGGTTTTTCCGATGAAGCCGCGAATGATCCAGGTCTCCGCCTTGATCTGGTCGCGCGTAGTGGCGGGCGTGATCCAGTTCTTGCCGCGGTAGGCTTTCTTGGATGCCTGCGACTCCTTGAGGCTCGGAACTTCGCTGAGCTTCAGCGCGCGGCCGGTCTTGTAGAGGTTTTGAACGGTCTCATACGGCGTGGGGGCCGCGAGCGCGGCGCTCGTGGAAAGAACGAGGACAGCGGCGACGGCCGCGGAGCGTTTCATCATTTTCATCATCGGGGAGCCCTCCAAACGACTCGCTTTGGGGCTAACAAGCCGATGAGATGCCCGCAATACCTAGTGCGCAGCGTCGTGAATTTACGGACTGCGGAGGTAGTCGCGGATGCATTGCGCGGGGGAGAGGCGAAGGGAGAGGTAGCCGTGCTCGACCCGGGTGAACGGACCCGCGGCGGCGAGCGCGCGCTCGAGGCGGGGGGAGAAACCCGGTTCGGTCATCCCGAGCAGCTGGACCGCGGCCTTACGCTGGGGCGCGTTCGCCTTGGGCATGGCTTCAGCGAGCCTTGGCTCGAGCTCGAGGAAGAAAGGCGGGCTCGAGGCGATGGCGTAGGTCGCGGCCAGGCGCACACGGGCGCTCCGTGAGGAGAGCATCCGCCACAGGCGGTCCGCCGCCTCGCGGATCTCGGGACCGCGGGCCTCGATGACTTTCATGC
>CAYZKI010000275.1:0-1996 GCA_964478745.1 uncultured Bacteriovoracaceae bacterium | reverse complement strand
CGCTTTCCCCATTCATGCCTCCCGACCACCAGACGATAGTACTCGGCGACCATCTCGAGCTCGGATGCGGAGGGGTTCTTCACCTTCCAGATCGCGTCCACGGTCGCGGCGCCCCAGGGAGCGGAGCCGCGCTGGAACTCGTGCATGGGGATGATGAACGATCGGGCGCGATTGATCTCCGTGTCGGTCGGATAGCTCTCGGCGATGGTTTCGAGGAGCCGGGCCTGCAGGCGCGGGAGCTCGCCGGGACTGGTGTTGCCGATGATCAGGTTGATCAGGGCGCTCTTCGCCGTTCCTCCGCCCTCCTTGAAAAGAGTGTCGGCGAGCAGCCTGTCGATCTCGGGATCGAGCAGTGCCCTTCGCGCGGCCTCGTCTTTCCCGGTGAAGAGCAGATCGAGCAGGTGGCCGGCGTGCTGAAAGCGGTTCGCGTCGACCTCAGGATGGAGCGTCCACTGGACGAGCTCCCGGATCCGGGCCGAGGAGAGCGACGGCAGGTGCTTCTCGTGGATGATGCGGGTCAGCTCGGGCGTCGGCCGCCTGGAGAATTCGCGCCAGGCCTGCTCGAAGGGCATGTGCGTGAACTCGGTCAGGTAAGCTCCGGCCTTTTGACGAAGGTCCGCGCCCGGAGCGCCCCGGATCTTCTCGAAGAGCTCGCGCTCTTCCGGCGATACGATGAAGTGCGCGCCGCCCGAGCGCCGGTTCGCCTCGGCGACGGCCGCGTCGATGCTCTCGATGCCGTTCTCGACAGCGAAGCCGATGAGCGTGGGATCCTGGGCCAGGGCACCGGGAACGAGAACGCCGGGCCTTTCCAGGCTTCGAAGCCATTCGGCCGCCTTGCGCGCGATCTCCTCGGCGGCGGCCGAGGGCTTGTCCGGGGGGCTCGCGTTGCCCGCGTACGTCGCGAGCGTCACGCGCGCCATCTCCTCGATCTCGGGGTTCAGGGGACGGAGGGTCATCCGCGAGACGACGCGCAACATCTCCGGCGGCGGGGCCTTCTCCGCGTACCGGACACCCAGGATCCGCAGGAAGTTGTGCTGCTGGACGAGGTTCCTCTCCCGGATGGCTCTCTGCCCGAGACGGACGAGCTCCCTGTCATCGAGCGAGTTCAGCGCGCGCACGTGCTGGAAGATCAGCCTCGGAACGGACTTTCCCCGCAGGCGTTTCGGGGTCCAGAAAGTCGCGAACGTGCGCGCGGACTCGATGCCCGCCTGTCGGCCGTAGTGGTCCGAGAGGATCTTGAGGATTTCCTTGTCGGAGAGGCGCTGCTCGAACGGGCTTCCGGCCCGCCAGGAGTTCACCTCGTTCAGGAGGTTCATGTAGCCTCCGAAGTCGGAGTTCCTCATCGAGGGCCCGTCCAGCTCGTACGGCAGGGCGTAGCCCTTCGAGGCGCCCCAGCGCTTCAGGGTGCCCAGGAACTTCTTGAAGCGCCCGTGCGTGGTCTCGTGGAAGAACGGGTCGAGCTCGGCCTGCCCGGGCATCACGAACGCGATCAGGTTCTCCGTGGGATCGTAGAACGCGGTCGCTCCCTTGGCGTCGCCCTGGGCGATGTGTATTCCCTCTTTCGAGAGGAAGCGCAGCAGCCGCTCCGAGCTCTTCCCGAGAGCCGGGTCCTTCAAGGCCTCCGCCTCGCGCAGCACGCCGTGGGTGAGATGGAAGCTCAGCCCGCTGCCGACCAGGGCGTAACCGTCGAACATGGCGAGGCTCAGCCCGCGGCTCGAGGCGAGCTTCGCGAGCGCCACCCATTCGCGCCGGGAGAAATTCCGGGTACGCAGCACCTGGGAGAGCCCATCGACCTCGCCTCCGAGGGAGGCTACGAGCCGGTACGCGTAATCCGTGGCGCGCTGCCGGTTGTCCTGCTCGATGAACGCGCGGGCGAACGAGGCAAGCTCGGGATCCTCAGGGGTGAGGAAGTCGACCCAGAAGGCGATCCCGTCCGGGATGCGGTAGGTGGTGCGGCCGTCCGCCCGGATCGATTCGTGCGCGTGCTTCGCCAGGG
>CAYZKI010000274.1:0-4712 GCA_964478745.1 uncultured Bacteriovoracaceae bacterium | reverse complement strand
ATGAAGCGCTTGCGTACTTCCAGCTCGCGCAGGAATTCTCGCTGACGCAGGAGCAAGTCGCCGAGCGCGTGGGCAAGGATCGCGCGACGGTCGCGAACCATCTTCGCCTCCTCAAGCTTCCCGAAACCATCATCCAGGACCTGAAGACGGGGATTCTGAGCCCAGGGCACGGAAAGGCCCTGTTGGGCCTGGAAGACGCCGAATCTCGCATGAAGGCGCGCTTCGAGATCCTCGATAAGAAGCTCAGCGTCCGGGACACCGAAGCGCTGGTCGACGACATGAAGGCTCGCGCAGCCGCGCCCAACGACAAGGCACCGGCCGCGCAAGAGGGCGCGGCGGCCCCCGTTTCCCCGCTGAGAGCCAGAATGTTGGCTCTCGCCCAGGAGCTGACCCGCAAATGGTCGGCCAAGATCGAGATGAAGGGTTCGGAACGCCGCGGCAAGATCGTCTTCCACTACGGGTCACGGCAGGAGCTTGATCGGATTCTCGAAGCGTTGCAGAATCATCAGGTATGAGCCTTAAGCAGGACCTGTCGACACCCGTAACGCATGGCGCAGTTTCTGGAGTCATCGAGCACGGGTGCGAGTTCGAAGGGAAGCTGTGCTTCGAAGGCACCCTTCGCATCGGCGGAACGTTCCGCGGGGAAATCCATACGCCCGATACCCTGATCGTCGGCGAAGGCGCGCGCGTCCAGGGTGAGATCGAGGCAGGCACCGTGATCATCAGCGGAGAAGTTTCCGGGACGATCCGCGCCAAGCACCGGGTCGAGATCCACCGTCCGGCCGTCTTTCGGGGCGACATCCTCACCCCCAGTCTCAGCGTCGACGAAGGCGTCATTTTCGAGGGCAGCAGCAAGATGGCCCAGGCGCCGGCTTCGCCCCAGAGATCCTTCCTTACCTCATCGAAATAATAGATTTTCTCACCTCATCTCCGCTTGACCGTCCCTTCCGACGCGTGTTAGCCACGCTGTAGTTTCAACAACACGTGTAACCGGGGACTCTTTGTGAGCGCCATTGAGCAGCTTGGTCTCGATCAATCCTTGTTCGTACTCTTGGCGATCGTTTCGGTTCTCTACTTCATCCTGACCCCTTTGTATTTCCGGCCATTCCTGAGGCTTTTCGCGCTGCGCCACAAGCGCACCGTGGAAGATCGCGAAGCCGCCGAAAACATGGTCAAGCAGGCCGACGCGAAGCTGGAAGAATACAAGAAGCGGCTCTCCGAAGAGCGTCAGGCGGCGAAGCGCGAGCTCGACGCCGCTCTCGAGCAAGCCAAGAAGGAAGAGGCCGCTCTGCTCGGCGCTGCCCGCGACGAAGCGAGAAAGATCACCCATGAGGCGGCCGAGTCCGTTGCCAAGCAACGTGACCAGCTCCGCAAGCAGCTGGAGCTCGACGTGGAAGTCCTCGCCCGCAACATTTCCGAGAAGCTGATCTCGAGGAAGGTTTGAGCAACGATGGCTAGCTTGCTTTGGCCCACGATTAACCTGGCCGCCCTTCTCGGCATCCTGGCTTACTTCCTCCGCGAGCCCGTCAAGCAGTTCGCCGCGCAGAGGCACGTGAGCATCCGCGACGAGCTCGCGACCGTGCGCGAACAGCTCGCGCGGGCCCAGAAGCAGTACAACGAGTTCACCAGCCGGCTCGGCGCGCTGGACGCCGAGCTGATCGCGATCCGCGAGCAGATGAGGCAGGACGCGGCGGCGAGCCGCACGCGGATCATCGAGGAAGCGAAGAAGAGCGCGGCGCGCATCCAGACGGACGCGGGCGCCTCGGCTCGCGCGCTGCTAGGCGATCTTCGAAACGAGCTCTATGCCGAGCTCAGCACCAAGGTTCTTGAAAAGGCCGAAACTCTCCTTCGCGAGCGCCTCACCGGCGACGACCGCGCGCGCATCCGCCAGGAGTTCTCGCGCCAGGTAGAGTCGGAGGCCGTGCAATGAGCGTCGCAAAAGCTTACGCGAAAGCCCTTTACGAGGCCGCCCGCGACATGGGCGCCAACTCCGAGTCGCTCGCGAAGACCGAACAGGAGCTCGACATCATTCATGGCGCGATCTCCTCGTCCCGCGACGTTGAGGTCGTTCTTTGCGGGCCGATGACGACGGCCAAGGAGAAGCTCGGCGTTCTCGAGGCGCTCGCCCAGAGGGCAGGAGCATCGAAGCTGACGAGCGAATTCCTCGTCCTTCTCGTGAACAAGGGCAGGCTTTCGCTTCTCGGCGAGATCCGGAAGGCCTATTCCCATGTTCGCCTGATCGCCGAGGGCGGGGTTCCCGGAGCGGTCGTTTCCGCCGAGCCGCTGAACCCGGCCGACGTCGAGTCGCTTGCCACGGCTTTCACCAAGAAACTTGGCAAGAAGGTCTCCTTCAGCGTTTCCACCGATGCGAATCTCCTCGCCGGAATGAAAGTCACCGTAAACGGCGTGACCTACGACGGGTCGCTCCGCTCCCAACTGCAACAACTTCGCGATCGCGTTCTCTCGAACTACGCCGATCGCACTGAGCTCAAGACGAATCACTAAGAGGAAGTCCAAGTCATGTCGACGCAGATCCGTCCCGAAGAAATCACGCAGATCCTCAAGACCCAGCTGGCCAGCTTTGAAAAGCGGCTGGATGTTTCCGAAACCGGCACGGTCGTCGCCGTCGGTGACGGTGTCGCCAAGGTCTACGGCCTCGAGAAGGCCATGGCCGGCGAGCTCGTCGACTTCGGCGCGGGCCTCTTCGGAATGGTCCTGAACCTCGAAGAAGAAAGCGTCGGTATCGCGATTCTCGGCGACGACACCGCCGTGAAGGAAGGCTCGACCGTCAAGCGCACGAACAAGATCGTGCAGGTGCCCGTAGGCGAGGAGATGCTCGGCCGCGTGGTGAACGCGCTCGGCGTGCCGATCGACGGCAAGGGCGAGATCCGCGCCAAGAACTTCCGTAAGGTCGAGATCAAGGCGCCGGGCATCGTCGAGCGCCAGTCGGTCAAGGAGCCGCTCCAGACCGGCATCAAGGCGATCGACTCCATGATCCCGATCGGCCGCGGCCAGCGCGAGCTGATCATCGGCGACCGCCAGACCGGCAAGACCGCCGTCGCCGTCGACACGATCATCAACCAGAAGGGCAAGGGCGTTTACTGCATCTATGTCGCCATCGGCCAGAAGCAGTCGACGGTCGCGCAGGTCGTTGAGAAACTCCGTCAGGAAGGCGCTCTCGAACACACGATCGTGGTCGCCGCTACCGCATCCGACCAGGCGCCGCTCCAGTTCCTCGCGGCTTACTCGGGCGTTACGATGGGCGAATGGTTCCGCGACACCGGCAAGCACGCCCTCATCATTTACGATGACCTGACGAAGCAGGCTCAGGCCTATCGCCAGCTCTCGCTGCTCCTTCGCCGTCCTCCGGGCCGCGAGGCTTATCCTGGCGACGTCTTCTATCTGCATTCGCGCCTCCTTGAGCGCGCGGCGAAGCTTTCCGCCAAGATGGGCGGAGGTTCCCTCACGGCTCTCCCGATCATCGAAACGCAGGCCGGTGACGTCTCGGCGTACATTCCGACCAACGTCATCTCGATCACCGACGGCCAGATCTTCCTCGAGACGGACCTCTTCTACTCGGGCGTCCGTCCCGCGGTGAACGTCGGCATCTCGGTTTCGCGCGTCGGCGGCTCGGCGCAGATCAAGGCGATGCGCCAGCTTTCGGGCACGCTCCGCCTGGACCTCGCCCAGTATCGCGAGAAAGCGGCCTTCGCCCAGTTCGGCTCGGATCTCGACGCCGCGACCCAGAAGCAGCTGGCACGCGGCCAGCGTCTGGTCGAAATCCTGAAGCAGGGCCAGTACGTGCCGATGCCGGTCGAGCGCCAGGTGCTCATCCTGTTCGCGGGCACACACGGCTACCTCGACAAGCATCCGGTCAACAAGCTGAAGGATTACGAAGAGCAGCTGAACAAGTTCATCGACAAGAAGTATCCGGACATTCTCAAGACGATCCTCGAGAAGGGCGCCATTGACGACGCGCTTCGGTCGCGCATGAACCAGGCACTGACCGAGTTCGAAGGCGTTTTCACGGTGTAATCGATGCCGAGTATCAAGGACCTCAAAAAGCGCATCGGGAGTACGAAGAATACCCAGCAGACCACGAAGGCCATGAAGATGGTCTCGGCTGCGAAGCTTCGCCGTGCTCAAGACGCGATCACGAATCAGCGTCCGTACGCCAAGGCCATCGGCGAGCTGATCAAGAAGGTCGCCGCCTTGAGCGACCAGGAGCTGACGTCCCCGTTCTTCGGTCGCGAGCGCGCCGACGAGACCGGCGCGGCGGCCAAACCCCGGCTGGCTCTCGTCCTGGTCACCTCGGACCGCGGTCTCGCGGGCGCTTTCAACGGCAACGTCATCAAGACCGCGCAGAAGTGGATCGCGGCGAACCGTGATCAATACGCGTCGATCGAGCTGAACTTCCTCGGCAAGAAGTCGTTCGATTTCTTCAAGACGAAGCCCTACACGATCGGGACGAACTTCTCCGAGCTTTCGGGCAAGGTGACGCTCGTCAAGGCCAAGAAGCTCTCGGACACTCTCGTTCAGCGCTATCTGAACGACGAGATCGACGAAGTGAAGTTCATCTACAACGAGTTCAAGAACGCGGTCACGCAGACGGTCCAGGTCGACACCTTCCTGCCGATCAAGCCCGAAGGCACAACCGGCGCGAAAGCCGCTGCGAAGTCAGAAGGCGCGGCGGATGGGTCACAGATCTACAT
>CAYZKI010000273.1:0-4718 GCA_964478745.1 uncultured Bacteriovoracaceae bacterium | reverse complement strand
CGTTGTCCCAGGCGCCGCCGGCGTTGGCCATGAAGATGGCTTGGAACAGGCCGAATGCGGCGATCGAGATCAGGTACGAAGCGAAGAACGTCGGGTCGAAGCAGGCGAACGCCAGCGTGAACGAGAAGATCACGCCGAAGATGTTCAGCATGCCCGCCTGAGCGTACTCGGTGCAGATCCGGACGACTTCCTTGGAGTCCTTGACGGACGCCTTGTCGGAGTCGAGGCGGATGTTCTGCTTGATGTACTCGACCGCGCGGTAAGCGCCGGTCGTCACGGCCTGCATCGAAGCGCCCGAGAACCAGTAGATCACGGCGCCGCCGGTGATCAGGCCCAGGAGGACCTTCGGGTTCAGGAGGTCGAGCTTCAGATCCAGGAGCAGGATGATCGAGAAGATCATCGTGGTCGCACCGATGACGGCCGTGCCGATGAGAACCGGCTTCGCGGTCGCCTTGAAGGTGTTGCCCGCCGAGTCGTTGTCCTCGAGGTAGTGCTTGCCCTTGGCGAAATCCGGCGTGAAGCCGAACTTGCTCTTCACGTCGGTCGAGATGCCCGAGATCGATTCGATCTGGGAAAGCTCGAACACCGACTGGGCGTTGTCCGTCACCGGGCCGTAGCTGTCGACCGCGATGGTGACCGGGCCCATGCCGAGCATGCCGAAGGCCACGAGGCCGAAGGCGAAGATGGCCGGGTGGACCATGTACTGCTCGAGACCCGCGTTACCGCCCGCGATCGCGGTCAGGTAAGCGACGAGCATCAGGCCCACGATGACCATACCCTTCCAGAAGGCCGAGAAGTTGCCGGCCACGAGACCCGAGAGGACCGTGAGCGACGCTCCGCCTTCGCGGGACGCGGCCACCACTTCGGCGACGTGCTTGGACTTCGCCGAGGTGAAGATCTTGGTGAGCTCCGGGATCACGGCGGCGGCGATGGTGCCGCAGCTGATGATCGTGGAGAGCTTCCACCAGAGATCGCCCATGTCGCCGATCATCGCGTAGCTGACCGCGTACGTGACGGCGATCGAGACCAGCGAGGTGATCCAGACGAGGGTGGTCAGCGGGATCTCGAAGTCGAAGTGCGACTTCTTCGAGAACATCGCGCGCGACATCATGCCGTTGATCCAGTAAGAGCCGATCGACGTCAGGATCATGAGAACGCGCATGACGAAGATCCAGACGATGAGCTTCGCCTGGAGCTCTTCGGCGTTCGCCATCGGAGCCAGGGCGCCGTCGGCGCCCATCTGCATGCCGACGCCGAGCACGATGAAGCTGATGAGAGCGACGCCGGTGACGCCATAGGTTTCGAAGCCGTCGGCCGTCGGGCCGACCGAGTCGCCTGCGTTGTCGCCGGTGCAGTCCGCGATCACGCCCGGGTTACGAGCGTCGTCTTCCTTGATCTTGAAGACGATCTTCATGAGATCGGAGCCGATGTCGGCGATCTTCGTGAAAATGCCGCCGCAGATGCGGAGCGCCGAAGCGCCCAGCGACTCACCGATCGCGAAGCCGATGAAGCACGCGCCGGCGGCTTCACGCGGGACGAAGAGCAGGATGAAGATCATCATCACGAGCTCGACGCAGATCAGGAGAACGCCGATCGACATGCCCGCGCGCAGCGGGATGTCCATCACTTCGTACGGCATGGCCTTTAGCGAAGCGAAGGCGGTGCGGCTGTTCGCGTAGTTGTTGACGCGGATGCCGAACCAGGCCACTGCGAACGAGCCCAGGATGCCCAGGACGGACCAGAGCAGGATGAGCAGGACGCGCGGAAGCTCCATGTGCTGCAGGAACAGGAAGTAGTAGGTAATGCAGGCGCCGATGAAGACTTCGAGGAGGATCAGGAGCTTGCCTTGCTGCAGGAGATAGGTCTTGCAGGTTTCATAGATCAGCGCGGAGATGTCGAGCATCGACTGGTGCGCCGGGAGGTTCTTGATCTTGCGGGATTCCCACCAGCCGAAGGCCATGCCGAGTACCGAGATCACCATGCCCCAGCCGAGGAGCGTGGTGCCGGCGATGTCCGAGCCGAACAAGTTGTAGGTCGTGGTGAGCGGCGGGAGCTTGAGCTCCGCCTCGCTTGCGAACGCCGGGCTGGTGAAAAGTGCAGCCAGCGCCAGCAGGATGGTCGTGCTGAAACGATTCGTAAGACTCGTCATGTGGATCGATTCCCCTCGGAGACAGATTGAAAAAATTTCAGAGTTTCCGGTGTCATAAATGACGACCGAATTGAAGTCAAAGCAATTGACCCGGACATTTTCCGATCTGAGAAGATCTTAGAAAAGAGGCTCTACCATCTGACGCGAAGGCCGGCGGTCGCGCCCAGCTCCGAATCGAAACGCGGCTCGAGAAAGAGCGACGCGGCGAAAGTGGGGGTCGCGGAAGCCCCCCTTCCCTTCAGCTCGCGAAAGCGCCGGTTGTGAGCGGGAGGGACGGCCCAGAGGTCGACGATCTCCCAGACCTTGAATCCCGACAGGATTCCCAGGCCCGCGACGTACCACCCGTCCTGACACGTCGGGTTCGCAGGCTGGGAACGGACATCCCGACCGATCCCGTCAAGCGCGCACGCGAGCGCGCCGCTGGCGAACATGCTGATCCCCGCGGCCTGACCCAGCGTGAAGATCCATCCCTTCTCCGCGTAGCGACCCTGGGCGATGTGACCGAGCCCGAGCCCGAAGAACGTCCCGAGAAGCCCGCCGCCGACGTACGCCTCGTCGGAGATCTCGCCCCGGGCCAGGATCGCGTACTCGGCGGTCGTGTAGGGAGGAGCATCGCTCGCCCGGACAACGGGCGCGAACGCGATCAGGAGGATCGCCAAAACCAGGGCTGCCGCGACGTTTCTGTTCTTTCTCACGATTGCCCCCTAGTTTAGAACAACCCCATGGCATCCCAACGCTTCGGTGAGCTGGTCGTCTACTTCCTGTTCCTGAACTGGATCACCTCCGGGGCGATCTATCTGCTTCTCCGGAGCCGGTGGCGGAGCGGGGAACGGAAGTTCCTGCTCGCGGTCACCGCGGTCGGGTTCGCGTTCTGCGTCTACGAAGCCTACATGAGCTTCGTCTGGTCGCCGAAGGTCGTCGCACCGATCCGGATCGACCTGCTGCTCATCGTCCCCGCTCTTTCCGTCGCCTATGGAGGAGCGGCGCTGGTGGCCATCCGCAACGTCGTGCGCGACCGTCCGGGCGCGGGCCTTCGCGTGCCCGTGCTCGTGCTCTCGGCGCTGCTCATGGCGGTCCCGACCTGGAACCTGGGGCGCCTCCTTCAGATCTTCCGCGAGGGCCGCGAGCTCACGTCCCGGTTCATGTCGCGCGAGAAGCTGCTTTTCGAAGCGCGCTTCCGCGACCCCGAGACCTTCGCGCGCCGCTTCGGCCCGGTTTCGACCGTGGGCCCGAACCGCGATCTCTCGGGGCACTGGGTCCCCGCTCGGCCCTTGATCGGCATCACGCGCATGATCATCAACGACGAGGGCCGCATCTGGACCTTCCGCGAGTGCGGCCGCACGGGCGACATGGAGTGCCTGCGGGGAGAGGGCCAGGTCAGGATCTTCGACTTCGCGATGAACGGAAGCGAGAAGGTCGAGCTGAAGGCCGAGGTGACGCTCCCGGCGCTCCAGCTCACACGCGCATCGGAGGGCAAGATCAAGGTCCGGGTCGTGAACCCGCAGGCGAAGCCCGACGCTCCCGTCCACGAAGAGGTCTTCGAGCGCAAGGACATCCCCTTCCAGTCGAAGGAGGCCGCGAAAGCCGTGACCGCGCTCCCTCCGCTGGCCGCGACGATTCCGAACCCGCCTAACGGGTCGCTCGAGATCATCGAGCTTCGCCGCTGGAAGGAAGGCGGCGAGCTCCTCGCCGTGCTCTTCACCAGGAGCGTCGCGCGGGACGCGAAGACGGCCGACTTCCTTCAGCCCCTCGTCTTTCGCGGCAAAGCGGGGTCGCCGACGACGCTCACGCAGATCGGCGACGGAGTTCCGGCCGCGGGCCCCGCGATGATCGAGCTCACGGAGACCGGAAGCGGCGCGCGCGCGGTGATCCGTCCTCTCCGCCCCGCCGAGCCCGTCGAGCTCAAGCCCGGCGTCCTCGTCGACGACGAGGTCCTCGAGCTTGCCCCGCGAACGAGCCTCGCGGACGTCGAGGAATGGCTCCGCATCCAGGGCACGGGCAAGTTCTTCAGCGCGAAGCTCCCCGACTGACCGCTAGCGCTTCACGAAGCGGATGGGATCGGCCGAGGGCTCGAGCTTCCAGTAGAACGACGAGGAGAGGCCCGTGACCGGGTCGAGCCCGAACTCCACGATCGACATCGAGCGCCCGGGAGGAACGTCGGGCAGGGCGAACTTCGTGTCGGAGACGGGCTTGATCTCGAAATCGAAGATATTGAAGCGGACCTGAAGCGTGTCGGCGGCTTTCAGGCTCACCTTCACGAGGCCGTAGGCCGGGTGCTCATAATCGCCTTCGAACTCCCTGAGGTCGCGGGTCGGAGCGACGAACGGGTGCGTGCCGGGCGGAGGAGTGGGGCCCGACGGAGCCCGCGGCATCGCGTACTTCTTCGTCGCGCGCCCGAGCAGGTGATCGTAGAGGTCGAAGCCCAGGACCTCGGGATCGAAGGCGAACGAGTTGGAGAGGATCACGACCCCCACCCCGAGATCCGGCATGAAGCTCACGTGGGTGAGAAAGCCGTCGATGCCGCCGCCATGCAGGTACCACCGGTTTCCCGCGAGCTCCGTCAGCATCC
>CAYZKI010000272.1:0-4722 GCA_964478745.1 uncultured Bacteriovoracaceae bacterium | reverse complement strand
ATCTTGCCGAAGGCTCAGCCAAGCCCACCTCGAAAGACCGGGCGAAGTTCTACGCCCAGGCGCTCGGTTCGTTTCGCGAATGCCAGGCCATGCTCGATCTGCTGGATCAGCAGAAGCTTCTGGCCAACCACGATCTGCTCGGCATCTGCTTGTTCCGCCTGCATCGGGCAACGGCCGCGCAGCAGGCGCACGGCTCGCCTCCGGGGTGAAGTAGCTCCGCTGGCGGAGCTGAGTGCCTCGCTTGCCTTGTTGCCTCGCTTGCCTCGTCTGCCTAGCCTGCCCAGTTGCCTTGTTGCCTCGCTTGCCTCGTCTGCCTTGTTGCCTCGTCTGCCTAGCCTGCCCAGTTGCCTGGTCTGCCTTGATTGCCTTCCCTGATTCCCCTGATCCCCAAGTTCTCCAGGCCCCCTGGCCCTGAGTTCCCTGGTTCCCGTTTACCCTGATACCGGGAGGACGGGGTCGAGGCAGACGAGGCAAACGAGGCAGGCTAGGCAACAAGGCAAGCGAGGCAAGCGAGGCAGGGAAGGCAATCAAGGCAGACAAGGCAACCAAGGCAGACAAGGCAGACAAGGCAGACCAGGCCGCCGAGGCGCTACGAAAGATCCTGGAACTTCAGTGCCGTTCCACGGCCGATTCCCCGGATCTCGGCGTAGCTCTCGGGTGAGACGTACAGCCTCGTGATCGAGCGCTTCTCGCTGTAGCGTTGGAAGAGGTCCGTGCACTGCTCGAGCGGGATGTAGCTCACGGCGCTGTAGTGGTTGTCGTAGCGCACGAAGATCGGGTCGCCCGGCTTGCGGAAGTACTTCGAGAGCTCGCCCGTGGAGGTGGCCATGAGGTAGGGCATCTTCTTGCTCTCGAGCATCTCGCGCGTGCGGGCGAGGAGCTCCTCCTGATCCTTGGCCGCCGTTTTCGTGGCGGGAATCCCGCTGTGGAGCTCGAGCAGCATCCGGTACGGGCGGCGGTCGGCGACCCGCCTTGCCCATTCGTTCGGGCTCTTGGCGAGGTGGGAGTACAGATGCGCGTCGTCGCACTCGCAGTATTTCTCGATGTCCGCGGGCAGCGTGTAGGTGCAGTCCGGGCTCTCGAAGTAGCGCTGGAGCATCTTCTCGAAGACCACGCCCTTATAGTGGAAGTACACCATCAGGAACATGTGGAAGCGCGAGATCAGGAAGTCCTCGAAGGAGTACAGCGCGCGGTGGTGAAGCGCCAGGAACGCCTTGCCTGAATCGATGTGGGCGGTCAGGTTGGTGACCATCCAGCTGAAATCGAACTGCCCGTAGCTGACCCCCGAGTGCAGGCTGTCGCGGCGGAGATAATCCATGCGGTCCGCGTCCATCTCGCTCGAGATGAGCTGCTTGAGCAGCGGGCGGAAGTCGATGCGGCTTCCTCCGATGCTCTCGATGAAGAAGTCGTCCTTCATCTCCACGTCGGGCTCGATGAGCGCCGCGACGTGCGTCGGCGTGAAGCCGAAGGGGCGCCCCGCGTTCGCGAGCAGGGGGGTGAGGCCCGAGTCGAGCAGGATCTTCAGCGTGTAGTCCTCGTGGGTCGCCTTCCGGGGCTTCGGGCCGACGGGCATGCCCGGGACGGCGAGCTCGCGGACGTCAGGCATGGCGAACTCGGTCGTGTGCGAGAGAGGGCCATGGCCGATGTCATGAAGGAGGGCGGCGAGCCGGGTGACCGCCCGGAGCCTCGCGAACGACGAGGGCGCGAGCTTGGTCTGGCCGGAGAAGATCGAGTCGAGCGCGAGGCTCGCCGTGTGCATCGCGCCCAGGCTGTGGATGTAGCGGCTGTGGGTGGCGCTCGGGAACGAGTTCTCCGAGAAGCCCATCTGCTTGATCTGGCGGAGGCGCTGGAAATACCGGGAGTCGATGACGGGCAGCTCGTGCTGCTCGATCGGGATAGAGCCGTGGACGACGTCGCGGATTTCCATGTCTCGTCAGTAGCAGCTTTCAGAGCCGCGAGAAAGCTCCGTCGCCGCGGACGTAGTAGCTGGCGCTCTGTTGCTGGTGCTTGAGCACCGTGTCCACCGTCCAGCTCACGTTGACCTGGGCGGCGGCCACCGGATTACCGCGGGTGCCGGCGTTCGTGACGACCGGGATGGCCGCCTCCGCGTTGAAGGTGTAGCCCCAGGCGACCATGACGTCGACGGGCAGGACGCTCACCTGCGCCAGGTAGCGGCCGTGCCCGGCGGCGTTGCCGCCATAGGTGTAGACGACGCGATAGTCGAATCGGACCACCTCCATGCCGTAGAGGTTCGTGTAAACGGTGCGGAAGACCCTGGACTCGGGCTTCTGCCAGCCCTCGAGAGCCGTCCAGTCGCTGAGCCCCTGAGGGAGGCCGGTGGCCGTCCCGAGGCTGACGTTCGCGACGGGGCGGTTGGCCTCCACGACCTTCCAGGCCTGCTTCCCGAGGTTCACGATCACGCTCGAAATGATCTTGCCCGCGCTCATGTTCGCGAGGATCTCGCGGATCGAGCCGAAGCTCGGAGCGGGCACGCGCGACTGGCTGTACGGGTTGTTGCCGAGGGTGGCGTCGCTGAGAAGCGATCCATCGTCGGCGTGGGTGAGCTCCAGGGTCACGGGCTCCCCGAAAGAGTAATAGTCATGCTCAGGATCGTTCGCGCGGGCCTGTGCGGCCCCGACGATCACGACCATTCCCAGAAGAAGCCCCATCGCGCGAAGTGAACTCATGCGAAACCCCCTGCTTGCGTGTTTTGGATCCCCACGCGGGATTTATGCGATGAGGGCGCATTCGCCAAGAAAACAATGCATTGCGCTAGCGCGATGCGCTGAATTGCGAAATAGCGACGTTTTAGGCGCGTTCTCATGGTGCCGCCTTGCGTTAAACGGGCTGCTTGAAAGGCCCCCGGATTCTCGTTACGTTGGGCAGGCCGGCTTGGATCCTTTCGTGACCGAGACCGGTGGAGAACTGGAGCACTGAGCGGATGAAATACGGGATCATCGGCGATGGTCGCATCGCCACCCATCTGGGCGCGTACCTTCGCATGCTGGGCCAGGAGACCCTCTCGTGGTCCAGGCGCGGCGCGCACGGGCACGGCCGCGCGCCGTCACGCCCCGCGGACGCGCTCGGCGAGGCCGAAGTCATCCTCGTCGCGGTGAGCGATTCGCAGATCGAGCCCGTGCTGCTCGAGAACCCCGAGCTCCGGGCGAAGCCCTGCGTCCACTTCTCGGGAAGCATGACCACCGGCATGGCATACGGCGCGCATCCGCTGATGACCTTCGCGACAGGCGCCCCGTACGCGCGAACCGAATACGAATCCATGGCCTGGGTCTGCGAGGCTCCCTCGCGTTTCAAGGAGCTGTTCCCGTCGCTGCCCAATCCTTCCTACGAGATTCCCGCCGCGAAGAAGGCGCTCTACCACGCGCTGTGCGTCGCGGGCGGGAACTTCACGACGATGCTCTGGCGCGAGGTTTTCGAGCGCTTCGAGCGGGAGCTCGGCCTGCCTCGCGAGGCGGCGTACCCGTATCTCGAGCGCGCCGCCGCGAACGTGCGCGGCGCCGCGGGGCTCGCGCTCACGGGCCCGCTGGCCCGCGGCGACCGTGCCACGATCGAGCGCAATCTTTCCGCCTTGGGCGACTCCGCCCTCGCGGATGTCTACCGTTCATTCTTGCGGCTTCACCAGGAGAGGAATCAATGATCAGCGTTCTCGAGTTCGAAGGAATGAAGAAGGAAGGCCGGAAGATCCGGATGGTGACCTGCTACGACGCCTGGAGCGCGAAGATCATCGAGCGCTCGGATGTCGACTGCGTGCTCGTCGGCGACAGCTGCGCGATGGTGATGCACGGGTTCCCGTCCACCGTGCACGCGACGGTCGAAATGATGGCGCTTCACACGGCCGCGGTGGCGCGCGGGCTCAAGACGAAGTTCCTCATCGCGGATATGCCGTTTCTGAGCGTGCGCAAGGGCGAGCAGGCCGCGCTGGAGGCGACGGGCGAGCTGATGCGCGCGGGCGCCCACGCGGTGAAGATCGAGGGCGTCTGGGGCCATGAGCCCGTGATCGAGAGGATCGTGGGCTCGGGAGTCCCCGTGATGGGGCACATCGGGCTGACCCCGCAGTCGATCCACGGGCTCGGCGGATTCAAGGTGCAGGGCAGGGAGGAAGAGGCCGCGCGCGATCTTCTCGCGCAGGCCCGGAAGCTCGAGGAGCTCGGCTGCTTCGCGCTCGTGCTCGAATGCGTGCCGAGCGCGCTCGCCGACCAGATCACGGGGGCGGCGGGCATCCCGACCATCGGCATCGGCGCGGGGCCGGGGACGGACGGGCAGGTTCTCGTGCTGCAGGATCTCCTCGGAATGGATTCGGGCTTCAAGCCCAGGTTCCTCCGCCAGTTCATGAACGGCGAGGAGAGCCTCAAGGGCGCGCTCGACGCTTACGGCAAGGCCGTGACCGAAGGGAGCTTCCCGCGCGAGAAAGAGAGCTACGCATGACCCGGGTGTTCCGCGAGGCCGCCGAGTGGGGCAGGTTCCGCCGCGGGCTCGCCGGCACGGTCGGGTTCGTGCCGACCATGGGCGCCCTCCACGAGGGCCACCTCGAGCTCGTGCGCAGGGCGCTCGCGGAGAACGACCACGTGCTGGTCAGCATCTTCGTGAACCCGACCCAGTTCAACGACCCGAAGGATCTCGAGAAGTATCCGCGCACGCTCGAGCGCGACCTGGAGCTTCTTTCCGCGGTCGGCGCGCACTCCGTGCTCTTTCCCGAGGCCGCGG
>CAYZKI010000271.1:0-4731 GCA_964478745.1 uncultured Bacteriovoracaceae bacterium | reverse complement strand
CGTCGGACATGGCCGGGACGTAGGCGCCGCCCGCGGTGCACGAGCCCATGACCACCGCGATCTGCGGGATGCCCTCGGAGGACATCTGCGCCTGATTGTAGAAGATGCGGCCGAAATGGTCGCGATCGGGGAAGACCTCTGACTGCATCGGAAGGAAAGCACCGCCCGAGTCAACGAGATAAACGCAAGGCAGGCGGTTCTCGCGCGCCACTTCCTGCGCGCGGAGATGCTTCTTCACGGTCATCGGGAAGTAGGTGCCGCCCTTGACGGTCGCGTCGTTGGCGACGATCATCACCTCGCGCCCGTGAACGACGCCGATTCCGGTCACGATGCCGGCGCCGGGGGCGGAGCCCTCGTAAAGGTCCCAGGCCGCGAGCGGCGCGAGCTCCAGGAACGCGGTGCCCGGGTCGATCAGCCTGGCCACGCGCTCGCGCACGAACAGCTTTCCGCGGCTTTCATGGCGGGTTCTGGCTTCCTGGCCGCCGCCCGCGCGGACGGTCTTCAGCTTCTCCTCGAGGTCCGAGGCCAGCCTCTTATGGTGTTCCGCGTTGGCCTTGAAATCGGCCGAACTCGGCGTGACGTGCGACTTGATGACCGGCATTCCCAAGAAGTACTTTTTGCGGAGAGGCGGCGCAAGGCCTTTGTTGGCGGGCCGTTTTGCGATACCGTTTGGGCCAAGATGTCGACCTTCCACACGATCAAGACCTCGCTGGATACTCGCGGAGTGCTCACCGTCACCTTGAACCGGCCGGACGTCCGGAACGCGTTCAACGAGAGGGTGATCGACGACCTGGCCCGCGCTTTCGGGATCGACGCGCTCGAGCCCGAGGTCCGCGTGGTCGTCCTCCGAGGAGAAGGCCCGGTGTTCTGCGCGGGCGGCGACCTCAACTGGATGAAGGCCGCGGCCGAGCGCACGGTGGAGGAGAACCTCCAGGACACCTCCAACCTGGCCCGCATGTTCGCGGTGATCAACGAGTGCCCGAAGCCGGTCATCGGCGCGGTGCACGGCGCGGCGATCGGCGGAGGCGTGGGGCTCGTCAGCGTTTGTGACGTGGTGATCGCCGCGCGCGAGACGCAGTTCAGCCTGAGCGAGGTGAGGCTCGGCATCGTGCCTGCGTGCATCGGGCCTTTCGTGATCGCGAAGATCGGCGCGTCGCATGCCCGAGGGCTCTTCGTCAGCGCGGAGCGCTTCAAAGCGGATCGGGCGAAGGAAATCGGCCTCGTCCACGAGGTGGTCGCCGACGCGGCGGCGCTCGCGCCCGCGGTCGAGAATCATCTCGAGAACATGCTTCAGTGCGGCCCGAAGGCCATGGCGCTCGCGAAGAAGCTCGTGCTCGACCTTTCCTGGCCCGAGCGCCGGGCGAACCTCCAGGATCCGCTCGCCTACGTCGCGAAGGCGCTCGCCGAGGTGCGGGTGTCTCCCGAGGGACAGGAAGGCGTGAAGGCTTTCCTCGAGAAGCGGAAGCCCACCTGGCTGAAACCGTGAGGTCCCGACCATGAGCACGAAGCTTCTCGTCGCCAACCGCTCCGAGATCGCCTGCCGCGTATTCCAGACCTGCCGCGAGATGGGCATCCCGACCGTCGCGCTGCTCGCTCCGGGCGACGAGCAGGGGCGGCATCTCACGTTCGCCGACGAGGTTGTCCCCGTTCCGTCCTACCTGGACGGCGAGGCGATCGTGAAGGCGGCCAAGGCCTGCGGCGCGACGCTCATTCACCCGGGTTATGGCTTCCTCTCCGAGCGGCCTGTTTTCGCGCGCGCCGTGGAAAAGGCGGGACTGACGTTCATCGGCCCGCGCCCGGAGACGATGGAGGCGATGGGCGAGAAGATCGCGGCGAAAGAGCTCGCGGCCCGCGAGAAGGTGCCGACGCTTCCCTGGGCGAAGGTGGCGCGCGGCGAGGACATCGCGAAGGTGGCCGGCAAGATCGGATATCCTCTGCTTCTGAAGGCCTCGGCCGGGGGCGGAGGCAAAGGCATGAGGCGCGTCGACCGCGCGGCGGATCTCGAGGCCGCGGCCGAGAGCGCGTCGGCCGAGGCGATGGCGGCTTTCGGCGACGGGACGCTCTTTCTCGAAAAGCTCGTGCTGAAGCCGCGCCACATCGAGATCCAGGTTTTCGGCGACGGGCGCGGCGGCGGCATTCACCTTCTCGAGCGCGAGTGCAGCCTGCAGCGCAGGCACCAGAAGGTCTGGGAGGAGGCGACGGCGCCCCATCTCCCGGAGACCACGCGCACCGGGCTTTTCGAGGCGGCGTTGCGCCTGGTCGCAGGGACGAAGTACCGGAGCGCAGGCACGCTCGAGTTCCTGGTCGACGATCAGGGCGGGTTCTATTTCCTCGAGATGAACACGCGCCTTCAGGTCGAGCATCCGGTCACCGAGCAGGTGACGGGCATCGACCTGGTGTGGGCGCAGATCACGCAGGCGCTGGATCCGGGCGAGTCGATCCTGACGGAGATTCCCACGCCGCGCGGGCACGCGATCGAGGTGCGCCTCTACGCCGAGGACGCGGCTCAGGGTTTCATGCCGACGCCCGGAAAGGTGGAGCGCCTGCGCTGGCCGACCGGCAGCGGGATCCGCGTCGAGAGCGGGATCGAGGAGGGGCAGGTGGTCGGGACGCAGTTCGACTCGATGCTCGGAAAGATCATCGTTCACGCGCAAAACCGCGATCACGCGATGGCGCGCATGCGCTTCGCGCTCGACAACACGATGATCCTCGGGCTCGGCACCAACCAGGCTTACCTGCGCGCGATCGCCGACCATCCGCTGGTGCGCGAGGGGCGCGTTCACACGGGATTCCTCGACACGGAGTTCGGCGATTTCGCGCCGGCGCTCGACGCGGCGGAGCTCGACGCGGTGGCGGCGGTGCGCGAGTCGGGCCTCGCGCGCGCGGGAGCGGGCAGTGGCGCTGCCGCTGGTGCGGCTTCGGCCGGGCCGGAGTCGGCCGGCGAGGTTTCGCCGTGGGAGTCGTTCGCGGCACGAGTGGGAGGTCCCGCATGAAGACGTCGTTGCGGATCTCGGGCAAGAAGTTCGCGCTTCCGGAGCGGGTTTCCGGCAGGTTCTCGGTCGAGGCGCGGCCTGGCGGGTGGCTGATCCTGACGGAGAAGGAAACGGGCAGGCGCATCCGCATGGCGGCTTTCGAGGCGCGCGGGAAGCTCAGCGTGCTTTCGCGCGGTCACCTTTGGCACGGCGACATCCAGCAGGCGAGCGCCGGCGGGTCGCAGAGCGGGAGCAGTGACGCGGATCTGGTCGCTCAGTTTCCGGGCAAGGTGCGCAAGGTGCTGGTGGCCGCGGGGGCGAGGGTCGCCGAGGGCGACAAGCTGCTTCTCGTCGAGGCGATGAAGATGGAGTTCGCCGTGAAGGCGCCTTTCGCGGGGAAGGTGACGAAGATCCACGTGACCGAGGGGCAGCAGCTCGCGCCCGGCACGCGGTTCCTGGATCTCGAGGCGGATGCCGGGGCGGGCGGGGCCGATGGCTGAGACGGTTCATGTCTTCGAGGTCGGGCCGCGCGACGGGCTGCAGAACGAGCCTCGCGAGGTTTCGACGGCGCTCCGCCTTCGCTTCATTCGCGATCTCGTCGCGGCGGGCGTGAGCGACATCGAGCTGGGCGCGTTCGTCAGGCCGGACAAGATTCCGCAGATGGCCGATACTGACGCGATTTACGCGCAGGTACGTTCGCGCAAGCTGAAGCTCGGGAAGACGCGGGCGTGGGCGCTCGTGCCGAACCGGCGGGGGCTGGAGCGGGCGATGAAGGCCGGTGTGTACCGCATGGCCGTTTTCACGGCGGCCACCGATTCGTTCACCCGCAAGAACATCGGCATGAGCGTCAAGGAGTCGCTCGCCGAATATCGCGAGGTCATCCGCGAGGCGCGGAGGATCCGCGGCGGAAAGCTCGAGGTGAGGGGATACGTTTCCACCGCGTTCGGCTGTCCTTATGAAGGAAGGGTGGCGGCGAAGAAGCCTCTTGCCGTGGCCGAGGCGTTGGCCGACATGGGTTGCGACCAGATCTCGATCGGCGACACGATCGGCGTCGCGACCCCGAAGGGCATCGATGCGGTGATGAAGCCCGCGTTGTTCCTGTTGGGGCCCGATCAGGTCGCGGGGCATTTTCATGACACGAGGGGCACCGCGCTGGCGAACGCGTTGCGCGCGCTCGAGCTCGGCGTTCGTTCGCTCGACAGCTCGGCGGGCGGGCTGGGCGGGTGCCCGTATGCGCCGGGTGCGACCGGAAACCTCGCCACCGAGGACCTCGTGTACATGTTGCACGGGATGGGCTTCGCGACCGGGATCGACTTGCCGAAGCTGTGCCGCGCGAGCCTGAACCTGGCGCGAGCGATCAAGCGGCCGCTGACCAGCCGCTATCTCGCCGCGTACGAGTCCGGCTCGAAGAACTCGCGCCTTTGGTAGCCGGCGCGGAGCCGGTTGTGGTTCGCGCACAGAAGCCTGAGGTTTTGGGCGCTGGTTTCGCCTCCGAGCGCGAACGGAAACGCGTGATCGAACTGAAGGTGGCGCGTTTCGGTGCAGCGGCGGCCGGTCGTCCGGTCGCGGTAGGTGCAGCGCGCCTGATCGCGGGCGATGACGTAACGGCGCACGGGTTTGGGTACGTAGCGCTTGAGGTAGGTGGGGGCGGGGAGCTTTGCTTCGAGCTTGGCAAGCGATAGCTCCGCTGGCGGAGCTGAGTGCGGGACTGGGTGTGAGATCTGCTCGGCTTTCGGAGCAGGCTTCCGGCGTGTGAGCT
>CAYZKI010000270.1:0-4748 GCA_964478745.1 uncultured Bacteriovoracaceae bacterium | reverse complement strand
TCAGCAGCGTGACCGGGAACGCCGTCGAGGCCGAAGAGCCGACAGCGCGGAACGCGAACTTGTTGCCCGTGAAGGCGAAGGGCGAGGTCCTGTTCCGGTCCGTGTTGTCCTTGGCGACCTCCGGAAGGCGGGAGACGCCGAGCTTGATCATCGTCGCCTCCGCGCTCTGGTCGGTCACGGCGCCGGACTCGATCTCGTCGAGGATGCGGCTGAGCATGTTGCCGAGGAACACGGAGATGATCGCGGGAGGCGCCTCGTTCGCGCCGAGGCGGTGGTCGTTGCCGGCCGAGGCGATCGCCGCGCGGAGCAGGCCCGCGTGCTTGTGCACGCCCTTGAGCACGGACATCAGGCACAGGAGGAAGCGCACGTTGTCATGCGGCGTCTTGCCCGGATCGAGCAGGTTCTCGCCGTCGACGTCCTTGTCCCCCGCGACGCTCATCGACCAGTTGTTGTGCTTTCCGCTCCCGTTGACGCCCGCGAACGGCTTCTCGTGCAGGAGCACCGAGAAGTTGTGGCGGAGAGCGACCTTGCGGAGCACTTCCATCGTGAGCTGGTTGTGGTCGGTCGCGATGTTGGCTTCCTCGAAGATCGGCGCCGTCTCGAACTGGCTCGGAGCCACCTCGTTGTGGCGGGTCTTGATGGGAACGCCGAGCTTGTAGAGCTCCTGTTCGACCTCGGCCATGAAGGCCTGGGCGCGAGCCGGGATGCTGCCGAAGTAGTGGTCCTCGAGCTGCTGGCCCTTGGGAGGCTGACCGCCCACGAGGCTGCGGCCGGTCATCACGAGATCCGGGCGGAGGTTATGGAAGGCGCGATCGATCAGGAAGTACTCCTGCTCGACGCCGAGAGTGGGGGTCACCCGCTTCACGCCGTTGTAGCCGATCAGCTTGAGCAGCGCCGAAGCCTTCTCAGAAAGCACTTCCATGCTGCGAAGCAGGCCCGTCTTCTCGTCGAGAGCGTGGCCGTAGTAGCTGATGAAGACCGAAGGAATGCAGAGGGTCTTGCCGTTCACGTGTTCCATGATGAACACGGGGCTCGAAGGGTCCCACGCGGTGTAGCCGCGCGCTTCGAAGGTGCTGCGCATCCCGCCGGACGGGAAGCTCGAGGCGTCCGGCTCGGACTGGATGAGCTGCGAGCCCGAGAACTTCTCGATCGTGCGGCCGTTGTCGTCGAACGAGAGGAACGCGTCGTGCTTTTCGGCTGTGGAACCGGTCTGGGGCTGGAACCAGTGGGTGAAGTGAGTGACGCCCCGGGCGAGAGCCCATTCCTTGATCGCATGCGCGACGGTGTTGGCGACGTCGCGATCGAGCTTGCTGCCGGTCTCGATGGTCTGAAGAAGCTTCGTGTAAACGTCACGAGGGAGCTTCTCTTTCATCTTGTGGATGTCGAAGGTGTTGACTCCGAAGAAGTCGGAGATGCGAAGGCGCTTGCCTTGCTCGTCCCTGGGAGGGTCGAATTTGCGCAGGTTGCGCGAGTTCACTTCGCGAATAGCATCAAACCGGGCTTTGGCCCCGGTACCCATGCCGGTAGCGGTCATAGAACAGGTCTCCTTTTCAATTGAGGTCGTGGTCTCAATGCCACGTCCTGAGGCCAGTTATACCCGTTCGCCTCACGAGCCGTCACCGGGAAATTCGCGGCCGCCCTCTGCAGCGGCGGAAATTTCCCAATGCTCTTGCTCCGTGTCTCGAGGGACACGGAGCTGAAAGCCAACATCCATCCGGATAAGTAGTTGATGATTGAGTTAATTAGTCAGATAATTAAGGAATCATGTGGTACGTGCGTTGGAGCGCGTTCTCCCCCTGGAGGGCGCTTTCGACCTTCGCGATGATTTGCGGGCATTTCCTGGGTATTTCCGCGGTACTTGCCGCGGCGGGGCCGTCGAGCCTCGTCTACCAGGCCCGCTTCCTGAACGCCGCGGGAACCGCGCCGCTGCTCGACTCCAATCTCACGGTCACCTTCGCGATCTATAATCCCAGTGTAAACTGCCTGCTTTACGAGGAGACGCACGCCGCGGTCGATTCGTCGACCTCGGGCGGCTACGTCTCGCTGCGCGTGGGATCGGGCACCAGGACCGGCAGCGACCCGGGCCTGAGTCTCGCGGCGCTCTTCGCGAACGCGGGCTCGCAGATCCGCGCCCCCGGAGCCGGCTGCGCGGGAGGCTACACTCCGTCGGCGGGCGACTCGCGCAAGATGCGGGTCACCGTCACGCCGAACGCGGGCGCTCCGATGACGCTTTCGCCCGACCAGACCTTCGCCGCCCAGCCTTACGCCTGGGCCGCGGAGACCCTCCAAGGCATCGGCCCCGCGGGCTTCATCCAGGCCGCGGGCAACACGTCGCAAGCGACAGTCGGCGTGCTGACGAACGAGGACGGGGGCGCGACCGCCGACGCGAGCACCCTTCACCACCACGATTCTCTCTACGTGAGGGCCAACAGCAGCTCGAGCCAGACCTTCGGCTCCGGGGGCTTCTCGAGCTCGGGCCCGGCCACCGTGGGATCGGTCAGCATTGCGGGTCAGGGCACGCTGGGCCTGGGAACGTTCACGAGCACGCAGGAGACGACGCTGACGGGCTCGCTCAACGCCACCACGGACGTCGGCAAGACCTGGTACAACTCGACGACCGGCGAGATCAAGGTCTGGAACGGGGCGACCGCGACCGCGGTGGGCTCGACGTGGGCCACCTCCGGATCGAATGCCTATCGAAGCGCGGGAAGCGTCGGCATCGGGACGAACAGCCCGCAGGCAAAGCTCGACGTAGCAGGCGGGGTACGGATCGCCGACGACACGAGCTCCTGCACGTCGACGAACGAGGGCACTTTCCGCTATGTGACCGCCACCAAGAAGGTCGAAGTCTGCGACGGGACTTCCTGGACGGCGGTAGCGATGGCTGTCTCGGGCTCGGGGAACCCGAACGCGTTCAGCTTCACGGCCGTCACCGGCGCGACCTTGAACACCACTTACGTCAGCAACGCCGTCACGATGGCAGGCTTCACAGGCTCGCTCACGGGCTCGGTCACGGGCGGCGGCTCGCCGCAGTTGAGCGTGAACAGCGGACCCTGGGTGGGCGCGGCCAGCGTCAATCCGGGAGACTCGATCCGGCTCCGCGTGATCTCGTCGAATGCCGTAAGCACGCTCGTCACCGCGGTCCTGACCGTCGGTACGACCAGCGCCAGCTGGCAGGTCACCACCGCGGCGGGGTCAGGGAGCAAGGTCTTCCTGAGCGCCGGGTCTTATGCCGGCTCGTCCCTCAACGGCAGCTATGGCGCGGACCTGCTCTGCATGAGCGAAGCCGCGACTGCCGGCTATTCCGGGAACTGGAAGGCGGTTATCTCCACTGAAACCCTCAATGCCCGCGACCGCTTGTCGATCGTCTACCCGGTGTTGAACGCCTTCGACGGCACACTCGTCGAGTCGACCGACTTCTGGGGCTCGACTTTCGAAGGACCCATCAAGCGGCGCAGCGACGGTGCCGCCTACTACGCCTTCACGGGAACCTCCGGCAACGGGGATCTGCAGCCTGGCCAGACCTGCGGCTCCTGGACGGGCGGGGATTCGACTACCGCGGCGACTCACGGGTACAGCGGCTGGGTGGATCAACGGATGATGGTCGACTCGACGACGGCATGCACCGCGAGCCGGCATATCTACTGCATCGAGCAGGCCGCGGCCACCTGGTCAGGAACGCCTCCGAACGCAATCGCCTTCACCGCGACCAACGGTGCGCCCTTTGGCGGCACGATCACGAGCAATACCGTCACCCTGGGCGGTTTCACCGGCTCGCTGTACGCGGAGGTCAACAGCGCGGAAGCCCCGAACGTAGCGAGAATGAGCGTCAACGGCGGAGGGTGGGTCAGATCCGCGAACGTGACTTCCGGCGATCAGGTCCAGCTTCGGATGACGATGTCCGCGTCGACGTCGACCCGGGTTTCACTGCTGGTCGGACCGACCCGGGGCGACTGGGATATCACGACCGCCAACGGGTCCGTCATGTTCATCACGTCGGGCACCTACAACGCGGCGGGGATCGGAAGCCTGGCCAACGCCGACAGCATCTGCCAGACGGAGGCGGCACTTTCGGGTTTGGGTGGAACCTGGACAGCTCTCCTTTCGGACGAGACCACGGACGCCAGGGACCGCGTCACGTTCTCGTACCCGGTCGTCAACGCCTTCGACAACTCGATCGTCGAAGCCACCGATATCTGGAACTCCTCGCACGAAGGGACGATCACCTATCGAAACAGCGAATCGGGCACGAACTACGTCTGGACCGGGACCAACGACGACGGCACGCGCCGCGCGGGCGAAACCTGCTCGAGCTGGACTACCACCAGCGGGAACGGCCATTTCGGCCACAGCTCGTTCCTCAGCCCGACGAACTGGATCGGGGACAACAGCTGGGCGTGCAGCGGGGTCAACTCGATCTACTGCGTGAGACCGTAGGCTAGGCTTCGCGCGCTGGCGCCGTCTGAAGCGCCTGCCGGAGCTCCTCGGCCTCGCTGACCCAGTGCCCGAGCTTCTCGCGCGCCTGCGCCTCCGAAACGACCCCCGTCGCGCTCGCGTACTTGACGAGCTCGGCGAACTCCAGGAGCCGCTTCACGCGTTTCCACTGCGCCTCGGGCATCCCGCGCTCCGAGACGAGCATCTGTTCGAGAGCTTCGCGCGAGTACGACCTCGCGCCCACGCCGTAGGTCTCGTCGAGCGCGTCGAAGAGCGCGCCGGCGAGCCCGTCGTAGGCGCCGGCGACCTCGTTC
>CAYZKI010000269.1:0-4764 GCA_964478745.1 uncultured Bacteriovoracaceae bacterium | reverse complement strand
GTGCTCAGAACCTGGCGCTTTCATCAGCTGATCTACCTCGTCGCGGCGGCTCTCGGCGCGCTGCCCACGAGCGCGCTCGCCTACAAGCGGCAGCTGCCCGAGTGCGTATACGGGGGCCTGCTCCGGTACATCGAAGCCGACAAGGCAAACCGCACGGCGAATCGCGTGGAACTCCGCTGGGTCGTGCCCGTCAGCTTCCGAGACGACCTTTACGTCCGTTTCCAGGACAAGTTCGGCGATCGCTTTCAGCTGCGCGACCTTCCTCCGGAGGGCATGGAGAACGTCACCCATACGCTCTATCCCGAACGGGTCGGCAACGTGACTCTACGCGCGCGGCGATACGGAGTGCGCCCTCTGGGGACGCGGGACGCGCCTCGCTTCAGCAAGAATCAGCGGAAGTACGTGAAATTCGAATTCAAGATCGCGGACGACCCCCTGTTGGGACGGAAGGTGAAGAAGCCTGGCATCGTGATGAGGCGCGAGGACCTGCTCGGCAGCAACATGTTCGTGCGCGGCGTCCAAGACGATGGCACGGGCATCCTGAACAGCTACGAGAACTACAAGAAGAACGTCGAGAAGGTCCGCGAGGCGACGAAATCCCTGACCAACGCGAAGGGCAGGACGATCAACAACCCGGACCTCGTCGACGAGATGCTCGACGTTCTCGGCAGGATCCACGAGTGGCGGGCGAGCAGGCCGGGCAAGCGCAAGGTCTGGCAGCTGAACGAGAGGGGCGAGTACGCCATGGACTTCGCCGAAGGACTCACGCCGGTCGAGTCGACGCAATACGCCCGGCGAGCCTACAAGTTCATGGCGGAAGTCGAAACACCGCAGGGAAAGAAGCTGAGCGAGGTGCAGCTCACTTTCGACAAGGACATCGAAGGGAAGACGCTGGGCAAGCTCGGCGCGCCCGACGCCCGCTACGATCCCAATGAGCGCATCGTCGAGTTCAAGATGGACGAGGCGTATTACAAGATGTCGGACGCGGAGCTCCTCAAGATCTCTCCCGAGCTCTACTGGGCCCGCGAGCAATCGTACAAGATGGACATGGTCGCCACGAAGCCGATCGGCAAGGGCAAGCGCAACCTTCTGGAAGCGGACCGCATCGAGCAACGCTCGATCGCGCAGCGTTTCTACGATTACGCGTTCGAGGACCGCCTGCCCAAGACTTTCTCGAAAATCATCATCGGAACGGCGGTGTTCGGGGGGCTGAGATACGCCTACTCCGCGCGCGACGAGCGCGAGGCGAAACGGCGCTGGAGCGAGGTTCGCGAAGCCGTCCTTGCCGAGGCCGCCGGGCTCAAGCAGATCGAATCGGACCTGAGGAAGGAAACGACGATCGACGGGATGGACGGGATCCTGAGGCGGATCGGGAGTATCGGTACCTCCATGGAATCCTCGCTCGAGTACGTGCGGGTGATGGACCGGGACGCGGGAGCGGAGATCGAGGCAGCGGCCGAGGAGGCCGCGAAGCAGCTCGAGAAATCCCTGAACGCTCTGGCCCAAAGCACGCGGATGATCGTCAAGGCCAGGAAAGACGGCGCGGCCAATCTCGCGGACCTCGAAGAGGAGCACGCCGAGGTGACGAAGAGATACGCTCGCTCCGCGATCGAGTTCGCGCTCTATTCGTCGATCATCGACGACACTTATCTGAGCTCGCTGGAGCGGAAGAGTCTCGCGGCCGCGGCGGGCACGTCGGATCCCAAGGTCCTACATAAGGCATTCAGCACGGCTCTCGCGGAGGCGGCCGACCTGATCGTGTCGAGTATCGAGGCGACGGATCAGAAAATGCGGAAGTCCTGGATCTGGCCCGGAAAGTAGCTCGTCAGTCCCGGCTCACGAGGTTCGGAAGCTCGTTCGGGTTCGCGGCGTCGACGTCGGCCGGGAAGTGCTGCTTCAGCTTTTCGCCGATCTCGAGCACCGCGAGCGCGATGGCTTTCTCGGGGTGGGTCTCGTGCAGGTTCTGCGCGAGCCTTCCTGCGAGCATTTCCCAGTATTCCTGCCCCACGACGTGATGGATGCCCTCGTCGCCCACGACGGCGAAAAGCCGGCGGCGCAGGTTCACGTAGAGCAGCACGCCGTTGCGGTAGCGGGTCTTGTGCATGTTGAACGCCGCGAAGAGCCTTCCCGCGTGCTTGTACGGGTCCTTCTCGATCCAGCTCTTCGAAAGATGAACGCGGATCTCGCCCGTGGTGCCGCGCTCGGCCTCGGCGATCGCGTCGACGATCGGAGAGTGCTTCTCGTTACCAGCTGCCACTCGCTCCCCCTCCTCCCGATCTGCCGCCGCCGCCGGAGAATCCTCCGCCCCCGCCCCATCCTCCTCCACCCCCGCCGAAGCCCCCGCCCCAGCCCGAGTGCCAGGTACTGCGCCGCCGAACGCGCTGCCAGGGGTTCGGACGGTACCAGCCGCCGCGCGTGAAATGGGCCTCGGCCGCCGTGATGAACTGGAAGGCCAGGAAAAGGACGAAGAAGCCGGCGACGATCCAGATCCACCAGCCGCGGATCTGCGGGGCATCTTGGAACGTTCTCGGAGCGAAATCGCCGCGCATCCCACCGCTGCGGAGGATCTCCTGCGCGCGGCCGTTCTCGATCAGCGGGCTTTCGACCGCGTCCAGTACCTCGAGCACCGAGAGGCTGATCGCGCGATCCGGGTCGCGCGCGCGGAGCTCCGGGATCAGGAAATCCTCGAGGACGCGCTTCGAACGCGCGTCGGTGAGCAGGCCCTCGAGCCCGTATCCGACCTCGATGCGGGCCCTGCGGTCGTTCCAGTAGAGCGCGAGCAGGATCCCGTTGTCCTTGCCGCGCTTGCCGATGCGCCAGGCCTGGAAGATCCGCGAGCTGTAGTCGACCAGGTCCTCCTCGCCCAGCGAGTTGAAGATCGCGACCACGAACTGCTCGCTCGTGATGCGCTCATGCTCGGCGAGAAGAGCCGCCACCGCGGTCCTGACATTCGGGTTCAAGACGCCGGGCTCGTCGAGGACGTGGGTCGGCGGCGAAGGCGGAAGATCGGCGGCGGCTGCCGGATGAATCGATGCCGCTCCGAGACTCAAGAGGGCGAGGAGGAGAGCGGAATTGAAGCCGAATCTGACGCGGGTCAGAAACATTACTGGAAGTTTACCCTGGGCGCCGTCTGCGCGGAAGGGTCGGCCGCGAAATAAGGTCTTTCCTTGAAGCCGCGCATCGACGCGACAAGCGCCTGCGGAAACCGGCGGACATAGGTGTTGTACTGCTGCGCCGACTCGTTGAAGCGCATGCGCTCCACTGTGATGCGGTTCTCCGTGCCTTCGAGCTGCGACTGGAGCTCCTGGAAGTTCTTGTCCGCTTTCAGCTGGGGATAGTTCTCGGTGATGACCATCAGGCGCGAAAGAGCGCTCGAAAGCTGGCCCTGCGCCTGGTCGAACTTCTGCAGATCCTCGGGGCTGTTGACCTTGATCTGGCCCACGGAGGCGCGCGCCTGCGTCACTTCGGTCAGCACCTTCGCCTCGTGCTTCGCGTAGCCCTTCACGGTCTCGACGAGATTCGGGATCAGGTCGAAGCGCCGCTGGTAGACGTTCTCGACCTGCGACCACTTCGCTTTGACGTCCTCGTCCATCGAAACCAGGTTGTTGTTCGTGGACACGAACCAGCTCACGCCGAGGAACAGGACACCCGCGATAACCGCCAAGACGATCAGCAGAATCTTCTTCATGGGTCGTTTTTCCCACTTCGCTATTCCGAAATCAACGCCCGTCCGGGCCGTGCGCCTTGACACGGCGGCACGAGCTGCTACTTCCAAGATGAATCGTAGGCCCTCCAAAGGAATCTGGTGAGAATCCAGAGCTGTGCCGCAACGGTAATCCTGGAAACAGGGAAGCCCGGTCTATTGGAGATCTGTTTGAGAATTGAAGGGCCGAATTTCCCGAGCAGGAACCCACCATGCGCCCCATCCCGTTCTTTCCCGTCATCATCTTCTTAAGTGCGCCGGCGCTCGCCGAGGAAACGGATTTCGAGGTGCCCCCGATCCTGCTCGAGGCGGACTCGCCCGCCGAGCTCCTGCACGAGCAGAATCCGGTGCCCGCGCCCGAAAGGGACGTGATCCCGGCGACCTCGTCGGGCACGCTCGACTCGACCCTGACCCAGGAGCTTCCCGTTTCCGTCACGCCCGCGACCGAGCCCGGCGGACTGTCGCAGATCCGCGGCCTGGGGCGTTCGGCCGAGGAGGTGAGCGTCGAGGCGTTCGGCGTCCCGCTCAATCCGGCGCAAGGCGGCGGATTCAACTTCTCGATCTTTCCGCAGTTCGTGTGGAGCTCGCTTCAGTACCGGCCGGGTCCGGTCGTGGGCGGAAGCGACCCGCGCGCCGTCGCGGGTGGCCTCGTGCTCCGGCCCTGGACCGGGGAGGCCGCGGAGGATCCGCAAACCCGTTCACGCGTCACGGCTTTCTACTCCGGCGAGGGCCTGGCGCAGTTCTCGACCGCGTACGACGCGGGAAGCTCGGCGCTGCTCGTCGGCTGGAGCACCGGCGACGTGCGCGGCCCGACGACCACCGGGAGCTTCCAGCTCAGCTCCGGCGACGGCGACAGCCAGTGGAAGCTTCACGTGCTGGGAACCTCGCTCGAGCTCGACACGCCCGGCACGGGCGTCGTGCTGACCTCGCGGAGGATCATCCCGATCGTCCAGAACGAGACGAAATCCGGAAAGAGCCGGCTCTATCGCTCGTCCTTCTTCTACGACGGCTCCCAGCAGGAGTTCGCGTCGCCGGCGACCCTCGATCGCACGCATCAGCTG
>CAYZKI010000268.1:0-4792 GCA_964478745.1 uncultured Bacteriovoracaceae bacterium | reverse complement strand
CTTCAAGGCCGTTCTCACCCACGGGTTCGTGAACGACAAGGAAGGCAAGAAGATGTCCAAGTCCAAGGGCAACGTCGCGTCGCCCCTGGATCTCATGAAGACCCACGGCGCCGAGATCCTGCGCCTGTGGGTGGTGCTCGAGGACTACCGCAACGACGTGAACTTCTCGATGGAGAGCGTGGACCGCGTGAGCGAGAGCTACCGCAAGATCCGCAACACCGTGCGCTTCATGCTGGGCAACCTCTACGACTTCAGCCCGGACACCGACCAGGTCCCGCTGGCCGAGCTCGGTGAGCTCGACCGCTGGGCCCTCTCGCGCGCGGCCGAGCTGCTCGAGCGCGTCACGAGGGCCTACGACACCTACGAGTTCCACACGGTCTATCACGCGCTCGTGAACTTCTGCGTGGTCGACCTGTCGGCGGTCTATTTCGACATCCTGAAGGACCGGCTCTACACCGCGGGCAAGAGCTCGAAGGAGCGCCGCTCCTCGCAGACCGCGCTGTGGATGATCGCGAGCTCTCTTTCGCGCGCGATCGCCCCGATCCTCAGCTTCACGGCCGAGGAGTCGTGGAGCTTCCTGCCCAAGTGGAAAGGGAAGGAGGAGTCGGTTCTGCTCTCCTCGTTCCCGAAGGGCGAGGGCTGGCGCGACGCGAAGCTCGAGGAGCGCTTCTCCGGGATCTGGGCGGTCCGCGACGTCGTCAACAAGACGCTCGAGGAAGCCCGCCAGGCGAAGACGATCGGGCATCCGCGCGAGGCGAAGGTCACCCTTACCGTGGACGCGGCCGCGAAGGCGGCGCTCGGCGCGACGAAGGAAGACCTGCCGAGGCTTTTCCTGGTCAGCGAGCTCGAGATCGTGGACGGCAAGGCGACGGGCGCCGCGGTCGGCCGCGCGAGCGGCGCCAAGTGCGCCCGCTGCTGGACCCATTCCCCGGCCGTCGGCAAGAGCGGCCAGCACCCGGACCTCTGCGATCGCTGCGTCCAGGCCGTATGAAGGGAAAGCTCCCGGCGAAGTACCTCATCCTGCTCGTCGTAGCCCCGGTCATCATCCTGCTCGATCAGGCGACCAAGCTCCTCGTGCTCTCACGCTTCAAGCTGAGCGAGTCGCTTCCTGTCGTGGACGGGTTCTTCAACCTGACCTATGTGCGCAACACGGGGGCGGCCTTCGGGATGCTCGCCGACGCCCCCGAGGCGTTCCGAGTACCGTTCTTCCTTCTTCTTCCCATGGGCGCGCTCGCTTTCATCCTCTGGGTGCTCCGGCGCATCGGGCCAGGCGAGCTCAAGGTGGCCTGGGCCCTGGCCCTGGTCTTCGGAGGGGCGGTAGGCAACCTCATCGATCGGGCGAGATACGGCTACGTGGTCGACTTCCTGGATTTTCACTGGGATTACCGATACCATTTTCCCGCATTCAACGTGGCTGACTCGGCCATCTGCGTCGGCGTCGCCGTGTTGATGTACGAGATCCTCACCGACTCGGGAACCGAAAATGTATCCAGTACTTCTTAAGATCGGGTCGATCCCGATTCACACCTACGGATTCATGATCGCGATCGGCTTCCTGGTCGCGGTCTGGGTGATCCGCAGGCTCGCCCTCGGCTCGAAGCTGGATGTCGACCGCGTGCTCGATCTCACGTTCTGGTCGCTCCTGTTCGGCTTCGTCTGCGCGCGCCTGCTGTTCGTCATCACGCAGTTCGGGACTTTCCTGGCGAACCCTCTCGACGTGTTCAAGATCTGGGAAGGGGGGCTGGTCTTCTTCGGGGGCCCGCTCGCGGTCATCCCGTTCGTGGCGTGGTACGTGCGCAGGTTCAAGCTCCCGCTGTGGAAGGTCATGGACACCATGATCCCGGGCCGGGGGATCGCGCACGCGTTCGGCCGGGTGGGCTGCATCGCCGCGGGCTGCTGCTACGGGCGCCCGACGGGCGGCGACTGGGGCTTCCGCTTCACCACGGGCCTGGTCGACGCGCACCTGCGCGGCGTCCCGCTTCATCCGACGCAGCTCTACGAATCGCTCGCGCTCCTGGGTCTCTTCATCGGGCTCCTCTACGTCTACCGGAAGAAGGTCTTCGACGGCCAGGTGGTGCTCACGTACTTCATCGTCTATCCGGTCATCCGCAGCCTGATCGAGATCTTCCGCGGCGACCTGGTTCGCGGGTTCGTCATCGAAGGCATCCTTTCGACCAGCCAGTTCATCTCGATCCTGGTCTTCGCCGGCGCGAGCGCGACGCTGGCTTACCGGCTGAAACAGGTCCAGCGCGAACAATCGGGGAGAACCACATGATCGATCGCGAGCTCAGCCTGATGGCGGCGATGTACGCCGCGGCCTTCGCCGTCGGTTCGATCCCCTTCGGGCTGATCGTGGCCAAGATCTTCAAGATCGAGAACCTCCGCGGGCGCGGCAGCGGGAACATCGGCGCCACGAACGTGACCCGCGTCGGGGGCTTCTGGCCGGCGGGATTCCTGACCTTGTTCTTCGACACGCTCAAGGGCGCCGCGACGGTGGCGCTCGCCGGTTCTCCTTACCTTTCAACGTTCATTCCCGAGATCCACGAGCTCTCGCAGGCGTCGCTCTGGGCCACCGGGCTTTTCACGGTCGCGGGGCACTGTTACTCGCCCTGGCTCAAGTTCCGCGGCGGCAAGGGAGTCGCCACCGGTTTGGGCGTGATCCTCGTGCTGTCGCCATTCGCCGCGGCAGCGGGCCTGCTCGGCTTCCTCTACGCTTTCCTCACGAGCCGGGTCGGGTCGCTGGCCAGCATCAGCGGGCTCACGCTGGCCTCCGCCGCCCATCTCGTTCTGTATCCGATCGAGCCTTACCTGTGGCTTGCCGGGCTCATGGTGCTGATCATCCTCTTCCGGCACGAATCCAATCTCGACGCGCTTCTGGAAGGCCGTGAGAACCGCTTCCGGGCCTCCTCTCAATGAGCCCTGCGAAGACCTTTCCCGCGCTGATCTCCGTCCTGCTCCTCGTGTCGGGCCCCGCGCCCGCGCTGGCCCGTGAAGTGGTCGACGCGACCTCCACGCGGGTGACGCTGGCTGATTCCCCGCAGCGGGTGGTCACGCTCGCTCCTTCGCTCGCGGAAGTGGCCGCCGACCTCGTCGGAGAGAAGCTCGAACGGATCGTCGGCGTGAGCGAGTACACGGATTACCCGCCGGCGCTCAAGAAGGTGACGTCCGTCGGGCCGTACTCGAAAGTGAACCTCGAGCGCGTCGCGGGCCTCAAGCCCGACCTCGTCCTGGCGACGACCGACGGCAACCCGAAGGACCAGATCGAGCACCTTCGCGAGCTCAAGATCCCGGTCGTCGTAGTGAACAGCGGGAACTTCGCCGAGGTGGCCAGGTCGATCGAGATCATCGGCGAGGCGCTCGGCGCCGCGGCCGAGGGAAAGCGGATGGCCGCGCAGCTGACCCAGGGGCTGGAGCGCATCAGGAAGAAAGCCCAGGGAAGGAAGCCCGTCCGCGTGATGCTCCAGGTGGGCGACGAGCCCGTCGTGGTCATGGGTGGCAAGTCCTTCCTCAACGACACGCTCAAGGCCGTCGGCGCCGAGAACGCGTATGGCGACCAGGCCGTGAACTACCTGAAGCCTTCTACCGAGGACGTGGTGAAGCGCAAGCCCGAGCTGGTCCTCATCGTCTCGCTCGGCGAGGACCTGCATCCATACCATCTGATGGCCAGGCGCTGGGCCGCCCTGAAGCTGCCCGTCCAGGTGATCCAGGCCGATGCGCTGATCCGGCCTTCGGTGAGGCTCCTCGAGGGTCTGAGCATTCTCGAGAGGGCCATCTATGGCAAATAGGCCGTTCCTGATCGCGGGGCTGGCCTGGGCCGCGGCCGTCGTTCTCGCCCTGAAGCTCGGCGCCACGGAAGCGCTCGACCTCGACCTGATCATGCAGCTCAGGCTGCCGCGCGTGATTCTCGCGGGCGCGGTCGGCATGAGCCTGGCCGTCGCGGGCGTGGCGCTTCAGTCGCTTTTCGCGAACCCGCTTTGCGAGCCGTACACGCTCGGAATCTCCTCGGGCGCCGCTCTCGGCGCGGTCCTGGGCGGGAGCCTGGGCCTCGGCTGGATCGTCGCCGGCGTGGCGGGCTCCGCGGTCTTCGGCGCGATGGTCTTCGCGCTGGTGCTCTACGCGATCGCCAGGCGCCCCGGCGTGAGCAACCTCTCGTTGCTGCTCGCGGGCGTGATGTTGAGCTTCGTCGGCTCGAGCCTCGTCACCGTCTGGATGGCGCTTGCCGACATCCAGGGGGTGCAAGGCGCGATCTTCTGGCTGCTGGGCGACCTTTCGCGCGCCCGTCTCCAGAGCGCGTGCCTGGTCCTCGCGCTCGGCCTGATCCTGGTTTTCGTCCTCTGGCGCAACCGGCGCTCGATGGATGCGCTGCTGATGGGCGAGGAGGGGGCGCAAAGCGTGGGAGTGGACGTCCCTTCGGCGCGGCGGCGGATCATCCTGATCACGTCGCTTCTCGTCGGGCTCGCCGTCAGCTCCTCGGGCATGATCGGCTTCGTGGGCCTCGTCATCCCTCAGATCGCCCGGCGTTGCGTGGGTTCCCTGCATCTGCGTCTGATCCCGTTCGCCGCCATTTTCGGCGCCGCCGCGCTCACCATCGCCGACCTCGCGGCCCGCGCCCTCGTCCAGCCCTACGAGCTCCCGGTGGGAGCGGTGACGGCTCTGCTGGGCGCGCCGGCCTTTCTCTGGATCATGCTGAGGAGGAGCGCCACATGAGCGGCGAAACGGGATCGGCCATGCTCGGCGCCTATGGGATGAGCTGCGCCTACTCCGGGAGGACGGCGCTCGACGAGGTTTCCTT
>CAYZKI010000267.1:0-4800 GCA_964478745.1 uncultured Bacteriovoracaceae bacterium | reverse complement strand
AAGTCGGCGCTCAGAAGCGTGTCGTTGAAGTCGAGCCGGCCCTGGGTGTCCGAGTCGAAGTAGGGGAGCGAGTTGACCGCGAGGTTCATGAAGAAGCCGAAGTTCACGATGCCCGGCTTCAGCGTCTCGGAGCTCTGTACCGTGACGAAGTCGAGACCGTCGGGCGTGGGATTGAAGTTCTGCGCGCCCGTACCGATGACGTTCGCGGATCCCTCGGGAGAGGCAGTAAGAAGGAGGGCCGACGCGGCCGCCGCGATCGGAAGGAACTTTCGTCTTTTCGATTCAGCCTGTTTCACGGGTGACCCACCTTCTATGGTGTCGAAGCTTTGGTGAATCGTCAAAACCTTCGACAACGTTTGAGTATCCAAGGTCTCGAATTGTATGGGACCCCCTCCGGAATGCCCGTTGCAGCGTATAGCCCCACGGGAAAGTTTTCAGGCCAGACGGGGGATGTATGGCTATTCAGACACTGTTTCGTCACAGCTCGATGCTGATTTTCGCGCTGTCCTTGAGCGCGACCGGCTGCCAATCCGAGTTCAGCTTCAGCTTGGGCAGCTCTCAGGATCAGGTGGACCCTCCGTCGGAAAGCACCGGCGGCGGCACCACCGGCGGCGTCAGCGGTGGTGCTGACGGCGGAAGTGTAGGCGGAACCGTGGGTGGCAGCACCGGCGGTGATTCCGGTGGCTCAGACGGCGGCTCCGTGGGCGGCACTGATGGCGGCTCTGTCGGAGGCACTGATGGCGGCTCTGTCGGAGGCACTGATGGTGGCTCCGTGGGCGGCACTGATGGTGGCTCCGTGGGCGGCACTGATGGTGGCTCTGTCGGCGGCACTGATGGTGGCTCGGTCGGAGGCACTGATGGTGGCTCCGTGGGCGGCACGGACGGCGGCACCGTCGGAGGCACGACTTCCGGCACCACGGGTGGCACGGACGGCGGCAGTACGGGCGGCGCCGATGGCGGCGGCACAGCCGGCAGCACGGGTGGCACCGATGGTGGCTCGACGGGGGGCACCGACGGTGGCTCCACGGGCGGCAACCCTCCGCTTAGCGGCTGCGACAATCTCAGGATCCTGGTCGAAGTCGACCAGGTCGAAACCACGGGCGGCAGATCGCGCGGCAGAATGGAGTGCCGCAACGGTGAGCGCAACTTCGTCGATCTCTGCGAGCTCTCGAAGGACGTGGTGGGCGTGCTGAAGTCGCGCCTCGACGTCACCCTGGCTCCGGGCGAAACGATCTCGGCCGTGAAGCTGGTCGCGCGTTCCAGGCACGGCCATCGCGTCGAGACCAAGTCGGGCGACCTGGTTTGCGAGCTGCGCCTGCCTCCGGGCCCGACCGCGGGACTCCGCATCGAATCGAGGATCTCGCTGATCGTTCCGGCAAGCCCGGCGAAGCTGGTCTTCCCCTTCAATGCGGAAGAGGCGTATCATGAGTTGGGTATCAACGGACAATGCCAGCTCAAACATCCGGTCGGTCACTATCAGCTCCAGCTCTCCGCGCCTGCGTCGTCGCAGTAAGCGCGGCGGCTCTCGCGATCGCCGCGGCGGCCTGTAAGGGCGGCTCGGGCAAGAAGGCGGGGGAAGGCGGCTGGTACGATTCCATGGGGCAGTTCTCCGAGGTGCTCTCGGAGATCCTCCCCCTGGTGGCCTCCGAGCAGAAGTTCGGCTCGAGCGAGAACCGGCAACGCCTGAGGGACGCGACGGACGACCTCGCGAAGATCGTCCACACCGTCAACTTCATGGCGCAGCCTCCTTACGAGGACCCGGGGCTTCGCTTCATCTCGCGCCGCTTCGACGAGCAGATCCAGGAGGTCCGCTCCGATCTCGAGGCGGGCCGGGTGAAGCTCGCGCGCGCCAGGCTTCGTGCCGTGACCCAGTACTGCATCGGCTGCCACACCTTGCGGGAGGGCCTGGGGCCCGATCGCGAGGGCAAGGTGCCGGCCGCGGTCGCGAGCCTCGCTCCTCTCGATCGCGCCGACTTCTACGCCTCGATCCGCCGCTTCGACTCGGCCTTGCTCGGCCTCGAGGAAGGGCTGAAGGATCCGGAATGGGCGAAGCAGCATCCCGAGCAGTGGGAGCAGGGCATCCAGAAGCTGCTTGCCATCATCGTCCGCGTGCGGAACGACTCGAGCCTCGCGCTCGAGATGGTCTCCCGATTCTTCGACAGCGGAAGCTATCCGAAAGGCCTCGACCAGCCCGCGCGAAAGTGGCGCAAGCAGCTCGTCGCCTGGCGCAAGGACCGGGAGAGGCTCGCGGCTCTGAAGAGCCCGGACGCCAAGCTCGCGCAGGTGAGGAAGTGGATCGCGGAGTCGAAGAAGGCCGGCCCCGGGCAGAGCGGCCTCGTGATGAACCTGCTTGCCTCGCATTGGCTCAACCAGGTCCTTCCCCAGGTGGTCTACGACAAGACCCGGCGCGCCCAGGAGGCGCTGTATCTTTCCGGCTCGGTGGCCGAGTCGCTGAGCGAGCTCAACTTCTGGAGCCTGCCCGAGGACTACTACGAATCCTGCTACCGCCTCGACCCGAAAGGCGCCTTCGCGGCGAAGTGCAAGCAGGGGCTTTCGAGAACGCTCCTTCAGCGCACCTCGATCCAGAAGCTCGAGGATCTGCCATCGGATCTTCGCCAGCGCATCCAGGGTCTGTGAGTCCCGCAGGCCAGGCGGCCGGAGCATCCGCGATCCCGGCGGATTTTGACCGAACCCCGCCCGCGGGCTAGACTCGCCGGACGATGATCCAGGTCGAGAACCTCAGCAAGACCTTCCGCGTCCACAAGAAGGACCCCGGCCTCATGGGCTCGGTGAAGTCCCTTTTTCGCCGGCAGTGGATCGACAAGCAGGCGCTCCAGGGCGTTTCGCTTTCGATCGGCCCGGGCGAGATCGTGGGACTGGTCGGCGCGAACGGCGCGGGCAAGACCACGCTCGTGAAGGCGCTCGCGGGCATTATCCACCCCACGTCCGGGACGGCGAAGGTGCTGGGCCATGTTCCCTGGGAGCGCGACAACGCCTTCCGCCGCCAGATCGCGCTGATCATGGGGCAGAAGGCCCAGCTCTGGTGGGATCTTCCGGCCGCCGACTGTTTCCTGCTCCTTCGCGAGATCTATCAGATCCCGAAAAACGAGTTCGATGCGACGCTGAGCTACCTGGCCGACGCGCTCGCCGTCCGCGACCAGCTGAACTTCCAGATCCGCCGCCTCTCTCTGGGGGAGCGCATGAAGATGGAGCTGATGGCGGCGCTGCTTCACCGCCCGAAGGTGGTGTTCCTCGACGAGCCCACGATCGGGCTCGACCTCACCGCCCAGCGGGCCATCCGCAACTTCCTGCTCGAGTACCGGCGCGAGCACCGGCCCGCGATGATCCTGACCTCTCATTATATGGAGGACATCGAGCGCCTCTGCGAGCGCATCGTGATCATCAAGGACGGGAAGTTCGTCTACGACGGCGCGCTGAACCGCGTGGTGAAGGATTTCGCCGGCTACAAGGTGATCAACGCCCAGCTCAGCACCGTGGCGGGCGAGGCGGCCGCGTCGGCTCCGCGCGAGCCGTTCCCCGAGCGCCTCGGCGAGGTGGTCGAGCAGGCGGACGGCGCGCTTCGCGTGAAGGTCCCTCGCGACCGGGTCGCCGAGACAGCTACGTATATCCTTCAGCGATATCCGGTCGCGGACCTGGGCATCGAGGAGGAGGACATCGGGACGATCATCGAGAAGCTCTTCCGCCGTGACGGGGGAACGGCCCGCGCATGACGCTCGCCCTCTGCTGGAGCATCTACTCGCTCGAGCTTCGCAAGGTATTCTCGTACCGCGTGGACTTCTGGGTGAAGTTCCTGGCCGGGCTCGCGATCGACGTGACGGTCGCGTGGTTCCTGTGGCGCGCGGTCTTCGAGGCGCGCGGGGCCGCGGAGATCGGCGGGTACACGTTCGCCGGCATGTTCCTCTATTCCGTCGTCGCGCCGCTGGTGACCCGGGTGGCCTCGGGCCCCGACTTCGGCAACATCTCGGTCGACATCTACGACGGCTCGCTCACCCGCTACATCGTCTATCCGATGAATTTCTTCGTCTACAAGGTCATCGTGCATCTCGTGCAGTCGACGATGGCCCTGCTTCAGCTCGGCATGGTCTTCGCGGGATATCTGCTGGTTTTCGGCGCCCCGGAGGGGATGAGCATCACGCCGGCGAGCCTGGCGATGGGCGTGGCCGCGAACCTGCTCGCGGCCTATCTCTACTTCAGCTGCCTTGCCGCGATCGAGCTGACGGCGTTCTGGTTCGACACCGTCTGGAACCTGAACGCGATCTTCCGCTTCACGACGAAGATCCTGGGCGGCGGCTTCCTGCCGCTCGCGCTCTTTCCGGCCGCGGTCGAGAAGGCGCTCCTGCTCCTTCCGTTCAACTTCATGATCTACTTCCCGATCCGCAGCTACTTCGGGCAGGTGCCGTTCGCGGAATGGTGCGCAGGGATGGCGCTCGGGGGCTTCTGGGCGCTCGCGCTGACGGGGGGCTATCTCCTGGTGTGGCGGAAGGGGTCGCTTCAGTACACCGGGGTGGGGATCTGAGATGTCCGGGCTCTGGCGCTACTTCCGCCTCTACGGCTACTTCATGCGCTTCTCGTTCAGCAAGGCGATGGAGTTCCGCGCGGACTTCTTCTTCCGCGTGGTGATGGACGCCGTCTTCTACGCCGTGCACATCGCTTTCTTCAAGGTGCTCTTTCTTCATACGCCCGAGCTCGCGGGCTGGAACGAGGGGCAGCTCATGATCTTCATCACGGGCTACTTCGTCTGCGACGCGATCATGATGATCACGGTCTCGGGGAACGTGT
>CAYZKI010000266.1:4301-4828 GCA_964478745.1 uncultured Bacteriovoracaceae bacterium | reverse complement strand
CTCTCGAAGCTCATCGACACGCTTCGGCCCGGCACGGGCGGCGCCCCCGCCGCCGGCGCGGGCCCCCGCTTCGGCGGAGCCTCCCGCTTCAGCGCCCGCCGCACCAAGGAAGGCGGTATCATCAACACGATCATCGCCGACGACCGCACCAACAACCTCATCGTGCACGCCAACAGCAGGGGCGCGCAGCAGGTGCGCGAGCTCGTGGCGAAGCTCGACCAGAAGATCCCGGCCGCGCAGGGCGGCCGCGTCCACGTGGTGTACCTGAGCTTCGCCGACGCCGAGGCGATCGCCAACACGCTCAACAACCTCGGCCAGTCCTCGACGACGGCCCGTCCCGCGGCGCCCGCGGGCGGCGGCACCGGCGTCAACCCCGTCAGCGCCTCGCTTTTCGAGGGCAACATCAAGGTGGCGCCCGACAAGGCGACCAACTCGCTCGTCGTCACCGCGTCGCCGGCCGACTTCACCACGGTCCAGCGCGTGATCCAGCGCCTGGACATCCCGCGCGACGAGGTCTACGTCGAAGT
>CAYZKI010000266.1:0-4291 GCA_964478745.1 uncultured Bacteriovoracaceae bacterium | reverse complement strand
ATGGAAGTGCAGCTCGACAAGAACTTCGAGTTCTCGACGAACGCGGCCGTTCCCCCGGTCTTCTTCACGCCGAACACCGACCTCCTGAACTGGGTGCTGAACCCGGTCAGCCAGGGCGGCGCGGTCATCGGCTACCGCAGCACTGGAGAGAGCACCGTGAACGTCGGCGGACAGAACATCGCGGTCCCGAACTCGGCGGCGCTGATCCGCGCGATCCAGGTCAACTCGAAGGCGAACATCCTGGCCACCCCGCAGATCATCGCGCTCGACAATACCGAAGCGACCTTCGAGTCGACCGAGAACATCCCGGTCCCGGTCACGACCGCGATTCAGGGAAGCGTGCAAGCGTCCGTCACGAACAAGCCCATCACCCTCTCGATCTCGATCAAGCCGCAGATCAACAAGGTGACCAAGTACGTGAAGATGGACATCACGACCAAGCTCGGCGACATCGTCCAGCGCGAGCTTCCGGCCGCCGTCAGGGATCAGGCGTTCGCCACCCTCGACCGCACGGCCAAGACTTCCGTCTTCGTGGCCGACTCCGACACGATCGTCCTGGGCGGCCTGATCCGCGACAAGGCCGTGCAGGCGACGCGCAAAATCCCGATCCTGGGCGACATCCCCCTGCTCGGCTGGCTGTTCCGCGCCCGCACCGAGCAGGCGACGAAGAGCAATCTCCTGATCTTCCTGACCCCGCATATCGTGCGCAAGTATGATAAGGTGCGCGCGATCCTCGATAAGAAGCTCAAGGAACGCGATGACTTCATCGAGAAGAACGCCGGCGGCCAGGACCCGCTGCGCGAGGAGCGCGACAACCTGATCCGAAGCCTGCCCGACATGAAGGATATCCTCCAGAACCTTCCGGACAGCACGGTTTCCATCGATCCGACGGAAACCTCGGCCGGCAGCCTGTCGACGCCTCCCGCGACGGCGGTTCCGCCCCCGGTACCGAATCCGGCGCTCGCGCCGAATCCGGCCACCAATCCGCTGAACAACGCTCCGCCGCCCGAGCTGAACAGCGGAGTGCAACCTCTTCCGCCGCCGGGGGATTTCCCTCCCCCGCCGCCCGCGGATTTCAACCCTTCGGGAATGCCGGCCCCGGGCCAGTAAGGAAACGAGCGCAAGGCGAACCATGGCAGACGGAACCCAATTCCTCAGCACGCAAGCCCTCACGCAGGTCGAGAAGATCGGCGAGATCCTCCTCAAGCACACGTCCCTGACCGAGACGCAGCTCACGGACGCTCTCGAGATCCAGCAGAACGAAGGCGGCATGCTCGGCGAGATCCTGATCCGCAAGAACATGGTGCTGCCGCACGAGATCATGCGCGCGCTCTGCATCCAGATCGGGCTCCCTTTCGTCGACGACCTCAAAGCGAACGAGATCGACCCGAAGCTCGTGAACGACATTCCGATCAACTACGCGAAGTCCAAGGAGGCGATCCCGATCCTGCGCGAGCAGGGCCCGAAGGGCGAGACGCTCGTCGTCGCCGTGTCCGACCCGTTCAACGAGACGGTCATCGACGACCTGCGCATGCTGACCGGGCTGCCGGTGAAACTCGTGGTCGCCACCAACCTCCGCATCCAGGAGGCCATCAACCGGGTCTACGAGCGCAACACCGCCAACCTCGTCGAGAAGATCGAGGGCGACTTCGAGGACAACTACGACCTCGAGGGCCCGATGGACATCCTCGAGGCGACCGAGGACGACGCCCCGGTCATCCGCTTCGTGAACTCCCTGCTCTTCCGCGCGGTGAAGGAGAAGGCCTCCGATATCCATATCGAGCCGTTCGAGAAGGAGTTCGTCGTGCGCTTCCGCATCGACGGCGTCCTCTACGACATCATCCGCCAGCCCAAGCGCGCGCACGCCGCGATCTCGTCCCGCATCAAGGTCATGGGCACGCTGGACATCGCCGAGAAGCGGCTTCCCCAGGACGGCCGCATCAAGATCAAGATCGCCGGCAAGGACATCGACATCCGTCTTTCGACCGTCCCCACTTTCTGGGGCGAGCGTCTGGTCATGCGTATCCTCGAGCAGACCGGCACGGTGCTGCAGCTCCGCGAGCTCGGCTTCCGCGACAAGAGCGTCGAGGAGATCGAGAAGCTCATCAGCCGCAAGTACGGCATCATCCTCGTGACGGGCCCCACCGGCAGCGGTAAGTCGACCACCCTCTCGGCGTGCCTCGTGAAGCTCAACAATCCCGAGCGCAACATCATGACCGTGGAAGACCCGATCGAGTATCAGATCCCGGGCATCAACCAGGTCCAGGCCAACGCGAAGATCAACCTCACCTTCGCGGCCGCGCTCCGAGCCTTCCTCCGCCAGGACCCCGACATCATCATGGTCGGCGAAATCCGCGACAAGGAAACCGCCGAGATCGCGATCAACGCGTCTCTCACCGGTCACCTGGTCCTTTCCACGCTCCACACGAACGACGCCGCCGGCTCCCCGCCGCGCCTCATCGACATGGGCGTCGAGCCGTTCCTCGTGGCGAGCTCCCTTCTCGGCATCATCGCGCAGCGCCTGATCCGCCGGGTCTGCACGAAGTGCCGCGAGCCGCATACCCCTTCCGAGTTCGAGCTCCAGGAGATGGGCCTGCCCCGGATCCCGCTCGACGCCACGATCTATCGCGCCGTGGGCTGCTCGAGCTGCTCCCAGAGCGGATACTCCGGCCGGACCGTCATCCATGAGCTCCTCGTCATGAACGACAAGATCCGGAGCCTGATCGTGAGGAACACCGACGCGAGCACCATCAAGAAGGCCGCCATCGAGGCGGGAATGACCACTCTCCGCGAGGACGGCGTGAACAAGGTTCTCCAGGGCATCACCACGATCGACGAGCTCATGCGTGCGACGCACGCCGAGGTTTAATCGATGGCGCCGATCTTCGACTACAAGGCGGTCTCTCTCGAAGGCAGGAACCTCAAGGGTCTCGTGGAGGCGGAGAACGCCAAGGCCGCGCGCCTGAAGCTGAAGAAGCAGAACCTCATGGTCACGGAGATCATCGAGAAGACGGCGGCGAAGCCCCGGGCATCGGGCGGGATCCCCTTCTTCGGCGGTCGCATCGGGGTAGCGGAGATCGCCCTCATGACCCGCCAGCTCGCCAGCCTCGTGAAGGCGAACATCCCCCTCGTCGAGGCGCTGAACGCGCTCGTCGACCAGACGGAGAACGAGCGGCTCAAGGTGGTGCTCGCGCAGGTCCGCCAGGACGTGAACGAGGGCTCGAGCCTGGGCAAGGCGGTGGCCCAGCACCCGAAGATCTTCGACAACATCTTCGTCAACATGATCGAGGCAGGCGAAAGCTCGGGCACATTGAGCCTCGTGCTGCTCCGCCTCGCCGACCTCAAGGAGGCGCAGATGCGCCTCAAGGGCAAGATCATCACGGCCGCCATGTACCCGTCCCTGATGATGGGCGTGGCGGTGGTCATGATGCTCGGCATCTTCACGTTCGTCATCCCGAAGCTCGCCAAGGTCTTCGAGTCGATGAACAAGCCGATGCCGCCGATCACCAAGCTGCTCATCGCGTTCAGCGACATCCTCGTGACCTACTGGTACGCCTTTGCCATCGTCGGCTTCTTCATCGTCTGGTCGTTCCGCCGCTGGGTGAAGACGGTCAAGGGCAAGGAGCGCTGGGATACCATCAGCCTCAAGTTCCCCGTCTTCGGCCCGCTCATCCGCATGATCGCCATGACCCGGTTCGCGAGCACGATGTCGACGCTCCTCGGCAGCGGCGTCCCGATCCTCACCGCCATGACGATCACGCGGAACCTGGTCGGCAACGTTCCCATCCAGCGCGCCATCGCCAACGCCCGCGAGAACATCACCGAAGGCCAGTCGATCGCGGAGCCGCTTCGCAAGAGCGGCGAGTTCCCGCCCATGATGATCCACATGATCGCAATTGGCGAGAAAACCGGCGAGCTTCCGGATATGCTCACGAACGTAGCGGAAACCTATGAAGACCAGGTGAACGGCAAGGTCGAAGCCATGACCAGCCTGCTCGAGCCGATGATGATCATCATCATGGGCCTGATGGTCGGCGGCATCGTGATGGCCGTCTTCCTCCCGCTCATGGATCTTTCAAGCATCAACCAGAGATAACGACCTTACCTAACGAAAGGAAAGCTGAATGTCCCCGTCCTCACTGTCGATCATCAAGAACAACCGCTCAGGCTTCTCGCTCATCGAGATGCTCATCGTGATCACGCTCCTGGGCAGCGTCACGACGCTCGGCGCGCGCAACGTGATCAGCAACCTCGAGGAATGTAAGCAGGGCGCGACCAAGATCCAGATCGG
>CAYZKI010000265.1:1507-4838 GCA_964478745.1 uncultured Bacteriovoracaceae bacterium | reverse complement strand
CATCTGACGCGATTCTAGCCAGAAAAGGCCCGTGGAGTCTTCCGGAATCCGCGTGTTTCCGGGAAGTGAACGCCCGCCTCAGCCGCCGTTGGTCGGATAGGCGTACATCGTGACGCCCGTGACCGTCCCGTTCTGGAACGTGCAGGTGCGCGTCGTGTAATCGCCTTCGCCCTGGTAGACGCCGAAGTTCGGCGCGTAAACGCAGGCCTCGTTGCTCTCGCAAAGGCCGTCGTCGTCGCCGATGTCGTCCTCGATGAGCTCGGTGGCATGAATGAGGAAGGTGTTCGGGGAGGTCTGCTGGTCGGTGATGACGACGTTGCCGTGCAGATGGGCCGGGCAGGCCGCGCCGTTCACGAACGGAGCGTTCGCGGACGTAACGGCCACGGTCGTGTCCCGGAGGACGGTGTCGCTCGAGCTCAACCGCAAGTCCCAGATGTGCAGCGCCGCGGAGCCGGTATCGCCGAGGTGGCTGCTGTCCGGGAAAGGCGCGCTGCCGGCTCTCGCCCAGCCACGGAGGAACTGGTCGAAGCGCAGCAGGTCGAGCCAGGACGTCGCGGTCACGTTCGCGAAGGAGCTCGCGCCGCTCGAGTCGGCCAGATTGGTCGCGTCGTCCGAGGCGATCTTTCCGACGAACGAGCTCGCGAAAGACATGCCCGTGTGGCGGGTCGCGGTAGAAATGCCGTTCGGGTTGCAGGAGCCGTCGAGGCCCTGGTTGCTCCCGCCATTGATGATCGAGCAGGCCGCGCCGGCTTCGAGGATCAGGTTGTCCCGGAAGATGTTGTCGCTGGTCGTGTCCATCAGGACCCCGGAGGCCGCTCCCGTGAGATGGGCCATCGCGATCTGCGAAAGGATGTTGTTCTGCGAGGAATAGAACGATACGGCGCGGTTCTGGTTGTTCGCGACCACCGCGTTCACTACCGTGTTGTAGTTGCCGTTGTCCTGGAAGTAGATGCCGACGTTGCTCGTATTCAGCAGCGTGACGTTCTTCACGGTCATCCGGTTCGCGCCGTACGGGAACCGCAGCGGGTAGCTTCCGCCTCCGATGACGGCGATGTTCACGGCGGTGTTGTTGCTGTTGTTGTAGAACGAGAAGCCCATGTCGGAGTTGTAGATCATTACGTCGGAAACGAGGGAGTTGCTGGTGTAGACGGACACGTTCCCGTTGCCCTTGATGCGCCTGATCCGGTGGTTATCGCCGCTCGCGAAGAAGAACGCGGCGCCGCGACGGCCACCCATGATGTCATTTGTCCAGACGCCATCGCTCGCGTAGACGACCAAGCCGTCGTTGGAGGAGGGATCGGGGGCCCGGTAGTTGTCAGTGCGGATATGGCTCAAGTGGCCGTTATGGGAAGAACTGAAGTTGGCTTGGGAGGATGAGCCTCCGCGTATTTCCATCAGGCGAGCGACATAGAACCGGGCGTAACGGAAATAGACGCTCGCATGGGCGTCGTTCGTGCCGCCCTCTCCGTCAACGTCCCCTTCGATCCAGAGGAATTTGGCTGTCCCGGAAGCGAGCACCGCGCGCTCGTCGGCGCCGGCGATCTCGCCCGTTCCCGATGAGTAGTTGTTGGTCGCGGATCCGCCGTAGCTCAGGACCGCGCCGGGAAGGATGACGACCGCGATCTTATCGGCGTCGATGTTGTAGCCCTGGGTAGCTCGCGAGGCGGCAAGCGTGTAGATCTTTCCGGAGCCATTGAGGGCGACGACCGAGTCGCCGCCTCCGCTGTTGTTCGGAAGCGCCTCGATCGTGTTCGTCCACCACGTGTTCTCGAGCGGGCTTTGCGCGATGAGCGTCGCGCCGCTGTAGACCGATACGCGATTGTCCTCGAAGTCCAGGCCGCTCGAAGCCAGCAGGTGCTGGAGACCCTTGTCGGATTTCAGGCGCTTCGAGATGAAGGTGGCCGTGTTGCCGTATCCCGCTCCGTCGCGGCAAACCCAGGTGAAGGCGCCCAGCTGGTCCTGGGCCGTGAGGCCCGCGCAGGAGGAGACGCCGGTGACGACCGTCTTGCGGTATTCGCCGCCGTGCACGCAGGCCTGGAAATACCCTCCGGTCTCGGTTCCGACGCACGCCACGTTGCCCGCGAGAAGCGGATCATTGGAGGCATGATCGTTCTTCACGTAGTCATTCCAGTTCGGCGCGTTCGAGAAATAGGGCTGCACGCTCAGGCTGATCAGGGTGCCCGTCGCCGAGACGGCTTGGGTCACCGTTGCCGGGCCGGCGCTGTCTGAATACTCGAGGGTGACCGTCGCCGCGTAGCTTCCGACTCCCGGCGAGGTGAAGCGGACGATGTAAGTGCACGAAGCACCGGCCGCGAGCTCGGTGCCGCAGGTTCCTCCGGCGTGGGTGAACGGGGCGGCGAGCCCCGAGAAGGTCATCGACTCCGCGGTCCCGCCTCCCTGATTCGTGAAGGTCAGGACGATATCCTCGGAGCTCGCGTAGCCCACGCTCGGCGCAGGCGTACCGGGCAGGGCAGTCGTTACGTTCGCGGCGGATTCGAGCATCGAGCGGTTCAGCGCGAGCTTGCACCCGGTCGGGCTGGCCGCCAGGACGGCTCCCAAAAGGGCGATGCGGAATTTTGAAGCGCCAAGGGCGAATTTCACGCAATCTCCTGCCAAACGTTCCACGGGGTGAGTGCGAGTGGTGACAACGATGTTGTTTCCCTAGATTGTAGCTAAGTCTGAGTAATCTAATCAAATTTTAGTTCGAATAATCGCCTGCCTAGGTGCTTGAAACCATTGAGTTCAAACAAACTTCATGAGGCTCCACGGATCCTTGATGATGCTGCTGGGCCGCTCCTGGGAGATCTGGGCTGGACACCTGGGAGAATACTTGAAGTATATGATCGGAAAATGTAAGTATCCGATTTGACAAGCATTGATGCCAGCCGCATTAATGCCCTGAGGAGTCGATGAGGGGATGCGTCGGCATCCCTGATTTTTTGAGCGGAGAGTTTCATGCCTCTTTACGAATACGAATGCAGCGCGTGTCAGAAAGTCCATGAAGTGATGCAGAAGTTCTCGGATGCACCTCTGACGAATTGTCCGGAGTGCTCGGGCCCGGTCACGAAGCTCATGAGCATGAGCTCGTTCAGCCTCAAGGGTTCAGGCTGGTACACGACCGACTACAAGCGCAAGTCTTCGGCTTCCGCTCCCGCTTCCAAGTCCGAGAGCGCTTCCGCCGCTCCGGCGCCGGCGGCTTCGGGCAGCGGTTCGGCGAACTGATCGCGCAAGAACGGATATTCCGTGATGCTCAGGCCGGGGAGGATCTTTCCCTGGGTCGAAACGCGCGGCCCGACCTCGCGCGCGAGCGCATCGAGCAGGTCGGTCACCC
>CAYZKI010000265.1:0-1497 GCA_964478745.1 uncultured Bacteriovoracaceae bacterium | reverse complement strand
CCCGCCTTCGACAGGAGAATTCCCGCGAGCTTCAGGCCTTCGATCATCTCCTCGGCGGGACTCGCGTGCGCGCGCGGCAGGCAAAACTTGTCGACGGCTTCCTGGTGGGCGTTTCCCACCTTCTTGAACCAGAAAACGGGATTCGCGCAGAGCTCGAGCGAGTCGTCCAGGATCTGCAGCCTTTCCCAGCGGGTGAGGCGCGCGGTCTGGGGAAGCAGCTCCGTCAGGAACGAGCTGTGCGAGGACGGGTCCTGGCCCTCGGCCACGAGCTCGAGGCCCGCGCGCATGGCGGCCGCTTCCCACTCGAGCGGGGAGAGCGGATTCTCGCACGGATTGAAGAAAGCGTCGGCGAGCCCCTCGGCGCGCGAGATCTCCGGCTGGCTCTCGAAGCACGAGCGGACTGGATCGCGCTTCGGCAGCGTCTCGATCGCGGCCGCGCAGGCCTGGATGAGCGCGCGCCCCGAAAGGTCGGCGTAGCCCGGGACCTGGCGCTTGAGGTAACGCGAAGTCTCGCGCATCCAGATCCGGCTGCGCTTCGGATAGGTGACCACGCGCAAGGTTCCCTCGGGACGGAGCCAGCGGGACAGGCGCGTCAGCAGCCATGCCGGATCCTCGACGTGATGAAGGACGTTCGAGGCGAGGATGTAGTCGAAGGGCTCGTCGGGCGCCCAGTTCCTCAGATCCGCGGCGACCAGGCGGATGGGCGGAAGCCTGTGACGGAGAAGGCTTGCCCGGGCGAGCCAGAGCCTCATCCTGAGCTTCTCGAGCGAGCGCTCGCTCAGGTCGACGGCTACGATCTCCTTCGCTTTCGGATGCGCCTGCGCGACGACCAGGGCTTCGAGCGTTCCGGCTCCGGCCACCAGGACTCGGATGCCCTCGCCGCCGGGCGGGCCGGGATAGCGAAGGCGCTCTCCCTGGCCGGCGCGCGGCAGCGCCAGGGTCGGGACGGGCGGATAGGGGAATCGCTCGTAATGGCGCTTCACGCTCTCGGTCGGCGGATTCGTCGTCATCTCAGCTCGGCCTCCAGCACTCGCTCTCGGTCTTTCCGGCGCGGGCCGCTTCGTCGCTCGTGAGCGTGAAGTTCACGAACATGCCGTGGTTCAGGTAGGCGCGCCCCAGGTAGAACCCGGGACGGACCATACGAAGCTCGTCGCGCACGCGGAAGCCTTCGCGCGTGGTCAGATAGTCGATCTGGGGCTGGTATCCCGGAAGCCGCGACGCCCAGGCGTAGTCGATGACGACGGACTCGCGGCGCGAGTCGAGGAGGCTCTGCCCGCAGTAGACCTTGCCGGGAAACTGCTCGACGAGGTCGGTATTCTTGCCCTTGGGCAGCTTCACTTTCCCGCGGAAGAGGAACTTCACCTGCTTCAGCGTGCCGAGCGGAACCCGGTTACGGACCAGGCCCTGGTCCTTGTAGAAGCGCTTTCCCTTCCACATCGATTCGAGCAGCGCCTCGAGCTTGTCCGAGTCGATGGCCACCTTCAGAAGCTTGCTCTC
>CAYZKI010000264.1:0-4884 GCA_964478745.1 uncultured Bacteriovoracaceae bacterium | reverse complement strand
TCCCCGAGTTAGGCCAAGGACATGGCTACGCGTGGGGGCCCTCGAAAGGGGGCCCCCATTAGCACTTATGAAGACCATTCAAATTCTCCTTTATTCTCTCTTCTTCCTGATCGCCGCGCCGGCCGCTCAAGCGATTGAGCCGGTTCCCGGGGATCTCATCGTCAAGTACAGGGAAGGAACGCGGCGCGAGCTCTCGGCGATGCGCGCGCTGTACCGCTCGGCCGGCGTGACCCGGGTCCGCCGCTTCGGTCAGCTGATGCGCGGCTTCGAGCAGCTGGCGCTCCGTGACGACGTCGACCCGCGTGACGCGATCCGGGCGCTCGAGGCGAGTCCTTGGGTCGAGTACGCCGTCCAGAATTCCAGGATCCGCGCGCCTTTCACGGGCGTGTCGGGCTCGGGTAGCGCGGCCGGTGGTGCCGGCAGACCCTGCGTCTTTCCCGGATTCCCGCCGGGATGCGATCCGCACGCGGTGAACCCTCTTCCGGAGGATCCGCCGCCGGCCATACGCCCGAAGATCAGTCCGGCTCCGCCCGAGCCCTTGAAGGCCGTGGCCGACCCGGAGCTTTCGAAGGCGTACGGATTGTCCAAGACCGAGTCGAACCAGGCCTGGGCGCTCCAACCCGAGGCCCGGGGAGTGATCGTCGCGCTCGTGGACAGCGGCGTCGACTACAACCATGAGGACCTGGCGCTCAACTTGTGGCGGAACCCACGGGTGGACCGCGCTTTGAACGACCAGATCGGTTACGATTTCTTCCACGGCGACGAATTTCCCTACGACGACGTCATGTCGGCCGTGGGGCGCGGCCACGGGACGCACGTCGCGGTGATCATCGGCGCCGCGGGCGGAAACGGCGTCGGCATCTCGGGAGTGGCTCCGCGGGTACAGCTCATGATTCTGAAGGTGCTGAACTCGGAGGCGGGCGGAACGCTCGCCGACGCGATCCGCGCGATCGACTATGCCGTCGCTCGCGGTGCCCGCGTCATCAACAACAGCTGGGCCCTGAACGCCGATCCGTCCGAGGAGGCGACCACGCTCCTGCCGATCCGCGAAGCGATCCAGCGCGCCGGCAAGGCAGGCGTGCTTTCGGTTTTCGCCGCGGGCAACGGGGACGACCAGGGCAAGGGCCTCGACAACGACGGCAAGCTGCGCGCGTATCCCGCGTCGCTCGCCGAGAGCTCGCTGATCTCGGTCGCGGCGACGGACGCCCAGGACAAGATCGCCGACTTCTCGAACTTCGGGAAAACGACCGTTCATCTGGCCGCTCCCGGTGTCGGGGTGCACAGCCTGGTGCCCAGCAACCTCAAGTACTCGTCCCGCGACGGAACCTCGATGGCGGCGCCGTTCGTATCGGGCGCGGCCGCTCTGCTCTGGGCGAAGAACCCCGGCTGGGACTTCCAACGGGTCAAGGCGGCCATTCTCTCGTCCGTCGACCCGGTCACCGACGCGAAGGTCGCGAATCAGACGGTCTCGGGCGGACGCCTGAACGTCCGCAAGGCCCTGCTCGTCAAGTAAGGGGCAGCTCGAGCGTGAACGCCGAGCCTTCGCCCGGGCGGCTCGCCACCTTGATCTCGCCGCCGTGGGCCCTGGCGATCTGCCGCGAAATGTAGAGGCCGAGGCCCAGGCCTCCGATTCTCCTGTCCGAGCTCGCGCGCTCGAACCGGTCGAAAATCCTCTCCTGCGCTTCGACGGGAATCCCGGGCCCTCGGTCCCTGACGCGTATCCGGGCGTGTTTCCCGTCCTGCTCGACCCGCACGTGGATCGGGTGATCGCCGCCGAACTTGATCGCGTTCATGACGAGATTGCCGACCACCTGCTCCACTCGCAGCGGATCCCAAGTTCCCCAGACGGACTCGTTCGCATCGACATGGAGCGTGCATTTTTTCCCGAGGGTCTCGGCCTGCATCCGGTGAGTGACCTGGCGGGTGAGCTCGGCGAGGTTGCAGCGCTCGCGGTTCAGGATCAGCCGCCCCATCCCGATCCGCGAGACGTCCAGGAGGTTCTCCACGAGACGGCTCAGGCGCCGCGTATCGTGCTCCGAGAGGTCGAGCAGGTGCTGCAGTTTTTCCTTCGGGAAATTCTGGAAGTCCTGGCTCACGGCCTTGCGGATCAGGTGGAGCTGGCCGAGAAGGGGGGTCAGCGGGGTGCGAAGCTCGTGGGACGCGATCGAGATGAACTCCTCGCGGACGCGCACGTCGTTCTCGGCCACTTCGCGCGCGGCGCGCTCCGATTCGATCTGCTTCTGGATCGTGATGTCCTCGGAGATGCCGAGCAGGTACTTGGGCTTTCCGTCCTTGTCGAGGATGGGGATCTTCTTCGTATGCAGGATGCGGGTGCCCTGATTGCGGGTGCGGATCGACTCTTCGGGGATGTCGACGACCGCCTGTCCCTCCAGCACCTCCCGGTCCTTTCGCGTGAAGAAATCGGCCTCCTCCGGAGGAAAGAAGTCGTAGTCGTTCTTTCCGATCAGCTCCTCGCGCTGGAGCCCGGTCAGGAGCTCGCCCGCGCGGTTGAACTCGACGAATCGGAGCGTGCGCGCGTCCTTCACGAAGATCATGTCCGGGATGTTCTCGAGAATGGAGCGGAGGAACGCGGTACGCTCGCCGACCAGGTATTCGAGCCGGTCACGGGCCTCGGTGAGCTCCGTTTCGAGGTTCTTCTGCTCGGTGATGTCGGTCACCATGCCGAGCGATCCGCGATAACTTCCGTCGGGATTGAGCATCGGAGACGCGGCGATGCGGCAGCAGACGGTTGCGCCATCCGCTCGGATCAGGTCGATCTCCATGACTTCCCGGACCCCCTGCCGCCGTCGCGCCAACGCCATGCGGACCCGGTCCGCCTGCGAGGAATCGACGAAGTCGAGAACCTTTCGCCCGACCATGGCTTCCGGGCCGTAACCCAGGATCTCGCACAGCTTGGGGTTCACGAACCAGGTGCTGTCGGCCTCATCGAGAAGCCAGAGCCCTTCTTCGGCCGTCGTGGCCAGGATGCGGTAGCGCTCCTCGTTCTCGCGCAGAGTCCGCTCCATCAGCTTTTGCCGGGTGATGTCCCGGAACCGCCAGATGCGCCCGACCGTGTGCGCGCTCAGGTGCAGGGGGCGGAAGGAAGCCTCGATGAAGCGCCTGTCCCGCAACGCGAACTCCCTTCTTCCCTCGAGGTAAGGATCGGCAAGGACCGCCTCGAAGAGCGTGGAGAACTCCTCCGAGTTGACGACGCACGCCGACCAGCTGGCGAGGGAAGCGGAGGGAGCTCCCCAGACCTCGGAGAGCCTCGAGTTCGTTTCGATCAACTTTCCTTGGGGATCGAAGATCGCGATGCCGTCGTCGCTCGAGTCGAGCAGGGCTCTCATGAAAGAAAACGACTCAGTGGGACGCATCAATGCTTTCACGCAGGTCCGGCATTATCAGCACGCTTTACGGGGTTGCAAGGGTTGTACGGGCGCCTGGCCGAATCTAAGAGAATCTAAGTCGCTGAATCCTATGGGTATTTCTAAGAGACAAATCTTGATCAATTTGGTCACATATTGTGTTATGTCCCTGTCCGTGAAGTATGGGATGCCAGCCTTGAAGCTCTGGGCGCTGCTTTGCGCGGTCGCCGGCCTTTCCGCGTCAGGCTGCGGCCGGCGGGCCGAGCTCTCTTTGGCGCCTCCACCCGAAGCAGTCGCGTTCAGCACTTCCAGGGCCTGCGATCCGCTGACGCATGGCGAGATCCGCTACGCTTACGGCACGCTTCCGACCGGGGTTCCGGTCAGCTATCGCATCGAGAAATCCGCCGACCCGGAGCGCGAGCACTTCCGCGTGTTCCTGAACCTGCACTTCGACTCGCGAAAGGAAGAGAGTGGACGCAGGGTCATGAAGGAAACCCTGGCCTGCCTCAAGGCCCTGAATCCGCACCTCAAGGGCCCCAACGGTGAAACCCTCAGCATCGAGGTGGATCATTTCGACCGGAAGCTCCGTGTCCTCGGGCTCATCAAGCTCGAGGAGCTCGAGGAGATGGAGGAGTCGGAACGCTCGAAGTTCCGTGAATATTCCTATCGCTGGAGCACCCAGCTCGAATGCGGACAGATTTTCCACGAGGTTCTCCACCATCTCGGGCTGGTCGACGAATACTGGGACGCCGACTACCGCTGCCGCGCGGGCGGACCGAACACTTCTCCGATGGTCTCGGGCAAGGCGGCGATGATGTCCGCGCTGCCGGGGCTCAAGCCCGCCGAATGCGCATGTCCCGAGACGGAAGGCGAGGAGAGAGAGCGGTGTCTCGCGACGCTCGCCGTCTCGGACCCGCCGAAGGATGGGGAAGCCTGTCCCGCGGGGTCGATCGAGAGACCCGTTCCGGCATTGAGCTCGCCGCCGAATCCCAAGGCGGTGGAACGGGGCGCGGGGTGGATCCGCTTCGCCCGCGCCGTCGCTCCCCGGACCGACAGCCTCCTGATGCCGGCGCACTTCCGCGCCATCACTCTTCCGGGCTGCGAGAGCGCCAATCGGATCTACTATCAGTGCGCGAAGGCCGCTTACGTCACCCACGAGAACGCCTGCCCCAAGGATCTTCCGGCCGAGTGCGGAAATCCCGAGGAATGGCTCAGGTAGCGATGACTCATTCATGAGTCATGGATGCGATGACTCATTCATGAGTCATGGGGGCCCGACTCCTTCCCTGAGCCAGGCCCCCTGACCGACGTGCCGTTTTTCAGGCACACACTGCGAGCTCCGTCGGTTCCCTGAACGCGCTTCAAGCGCGACCGGCGCAACTCGCCCCCCATCCGTGGCACGTTTTCACTTCCCTGTGGGTCCCTGAGCGTCCTTGCCCGGAGACCGGAAACGAAAGATCAAACGGCCCGGAGCTTCAGCGTCTTGCCGAGGCTCTTGTGCCTCCAGCCGTCGATGTGC
>CAYZKI010000263.1:0-4941 GCA_964478745.1 uncultured Bacteriovoracaceae bacterium | reverse complement strand
TCCTTGGTCAGCGTGTTCACGAGCGCCTCGAGGATCGAGACCTTCGCGTTCGTGATCGCGAGCGAATCCAGGCCGAAGAGACCGGACATCTCCTTGGTCACGGTCGCGCCCTCGCTCGGCTCTTCGAGCTCCGGCGACACGATCAGGTCTGTGCGGGTCTTGCGTTCGTCGGACAAGGTTCTTCCCCAGCCTGCTTATCGGCGGAGCGTCGCCCATCATTAAATCGAGGCGGAAGACGTCGGAATTTTGACGCCTCGAGGCTCGCGGGGGCGTGCTAGGATTCAACCATGCGCTCCGGCAGCCCGAGCCCCCGCCGCTTCCTCCGCCCGATCGCGACGATCGCGCTCGCCCTCTCGGTCACCGCGTGCCCCGGCGTGCGCATCGGAACCGGCACCCTGAACGAGCAGCCCCCGTCCTCCTCGATCGCCACGCCGATCAAGACCGGAACCTTCTTCCCCGAAAGCGGGGCGGACGTCAGCGGAAACGTCGTCCTCTACCGGCTCAACTCGGGCGGATTCATCCTGCGGCTTTCGGGCCTCGTCGCCCCGAGCGAGACCGGGCTCCAGGTGGTCCTCTTCGCCGACGGCGCGGCCGTCTATCGCGCGGGCCTGCGCTCCACCACCGGGAACCAGAACTACACCGTTTCGATCGCCGAGCCGTTCAACTGGAACTGGGTGGCGATCTACTCGACATCCACCGTGATGGATTACGCGAAAGCCACCCTGAACTAGGGCAGCGACATCTCGTTGCGGTACTCGACGAGCTCTTTCAGGGTCCTGACCTCGGTGATCAGCCAACGCCCGTTCTCGTTCACGAGCTGCGCGAGCTTCTTGTTCGTGATCTTCGCGTCGTGGCCCTTGTTCTGGTCGAAGTAGGTGAGCTCGTAGGTGATCGATGTCTCGCGCGGCGAGAGCGGCTTCACCTCGCGGAAAAGGAGCTTCACGAACTGGCGCTTCGAATCGATGAACGCCTGCTGGAACTGCTCGTCGCTCCACGCCGCCAGGCGGGTCTTCGCGGTGCCGGTCAGGAAGCTCATGAGCTTGGCCCGGTCCGAGAGCTCGCGCGCGTTGAAGCTCGCGCTGATGTAGCCGCGGAGCTGCGCCTTCGGGTCGCCCGCGTCCTCCTTGTTCGAGGTGCAGGCGCCCAGGCCCAATACGAGAACGGCGAAGATCGAAACCCAGCGCCGGTGCCATCCTTGATGCGATACGGGAAGTCTAGACATGTCCCTCTCCACGCAGTCTCTCGACGAAGTCGCCGAGCTCTTTTCTTCGGTCGGCCGGTATGCCGGCGAACTGGAAGCCGGCGCCATCGCCCCTATCCAGCAAGGATACCGGAACTCCCACGCAGCTCACGCTCTTTCCTTTGAAGGAGAAGACAAGCTCCGTAGGCTCGATCCTGGGCTCCTTGGGCTCCGTTCCGTCGCTCTCGGGCTTCCTGAAGATGAATGCGCCGTCGCGATCGATCCGGCTCACCCGATAGCGCTCCCCATGCGTGCCGCGGACCACCTGGCAATCCAGCCCGGGGATCGGCCTCGGAAGGCCCTCGTACCAGCGGATGCCGGGATCGACGAACGAGCGGCCGATCTCCCGCCTCACCCAGCTCAGGACGAGCACGAAGAAAAGCGTCAAAAAAGCGGCGAAGAATCCCAGCGCGGCGTTGCTGGTCCTCAGCGCCACCCAGGCCGAGAGAACCACCCACGTTCCCGCGAAAGCCGTCGAGAGCCAGAAGGCCCAGCGGCGCCCCTGCGAGAGCCAGACGGCCTGGGGAACGCACATGAGGGCCACGGCGCTGCTCCAGACGATCACGCGATCGAAGGGAAGCCTCCACCAGGGGGCGCGAGCGATGATGATGGTTTCCAGCGCGGCCAGCGGGATGCTGAGCAATATGGCGGTCGTCGCCAGCCGCAGCCGCAGAGGAACGGAGATTACGCCCATCCTGATAAAAGTCTCACGCGCGGCAAAATCTTGTCAACGCGGCCCTACCGCCCGTACCCTTAGAAGATGGCACACGTCATCAGCAAAGCGTGCACGAAGTGCGGAGCATGCCTGCCCGAGTGCCCCTCCGGCTCCATCATGGAAGGCAAGACCCAGTTCTACATCGACACGGACACGTGCCTCGATCATCGGACCTGCGTGACGGTTTGCCCGGTCGAGGCCATCTCCCCCGCCGTCGTCCACGCGGCCAAGAAGAGCCTGGAAGACGAAGAGGAAGAGGCGTGAAGGGGACGAGAGGCTTGAGGGTCATGGGCATCATGACGGGCACGTCCTGCGACGGCCTCGATGCCGCGTGCCTGGAAGTGCACGGAGAGAAATGGCAGTTCCTCTGGTCGGCTTCCGCCGAGTACCCGGAGCCGCTGCGCAACCGCGTGCTCAAGATGCAGGAGCCACGGGCGCGCATCACCACTCAGCTTCTCCTCGAGCTGAACCGCGACCTCGGCGACTGGTACGCGCGCACCGCCTCGCGGATGATCGCCGGCTCCTCGCGCAAGCCCGACGTGATCGCGAACCACGGACAGACCGTCGCGCACTTTCCCGCCAGGGGCGCGAAGGGAACGACCCTCCAGCTCGGCGACCCGACGAGGATCGCGGAGCTGACCGGGCTGACCGTCGTCGCCTCGTTCCGCGACGGCGACATGGCCGCCGGAGGGGAAGGCGCGCCGCTCGCGCCGAGGTTCCACATCGAGCTCGCGCGCGCCCTGCGCTCCGAGCTTCCGGGCGCGAAAGGCATCGCGCTTCACAACCTGGGCGGCATCAGCAACCTGACGTACATCGGGGCGGCGGGCGGAAGCCGCGAGCCGGTCGTCTTCGCCTTCGACACCGGACCCGCGAACCTCTGGATAGACGAGGCGGTCAAGCGCCACACGCGCGGCAGGCAGAGCTTCGACCGCGGCGGGCTCATCGCGGCCTCCGGCGCGATCGACCACGCCGCCGTCGAGCGGGTGATGAAATTCCCTTACTTCCGCAAAGGCGTGCCGAAGTCGACCGGGCGCGACGATTTCCCGTTCGAGTACCTTCTTGCCCGCACGAAGGCGCGCGGCGCGGACCTGGTCGCGACGGCGACCGCGATCACCGCCGTGAGCGTCGCCGACGCCTACCGGCGCTTCGTGCTCCGGAAGCACCCGCTGTCGGCGATCTACTTCTGCGGAGGCGGCGCGCGTAACGAGATGCTCATCGACTCGGTCGCCGCCCTTCTGCCCGAGGTGAAGGTCCAATCACTCGGCGACGTGGGCTTCGACGAGACGCTCGTCGAGTGCCAGGCCTTCGCGATCCTGGGCTATCGATCCCTTCGAGGGCTTCCGCTCGGCGGCCCCTGGACCGGCGTGAAGGGCTGGGGCCCCCCGGGACATATCGTCCCCGGAAAGAACTGGGCGCGTGTCATCGATGGCCTTCGCCGCTGAGAGAGCCTTCGCCCCGGTCTTCATCGGCCTGTCGCTTTCCGCGTGCGCGCACCTTCCTTCGACGAGCTCGCCCCAGCCACCTCGAGACACCTACTGTGACCAGGAAGTCTGTATTTCCAGGGTCGCCGGAAAGAACGGGGAAATCACGCTCCTCGCGTCCTCCGCCCGGAGCGATGAGTTGTCGGTGACCCTGCGATTCGACCTGAGGAACCTCTCGGCCTCCCCCGCGTCGAAACGGGTGGACCATCGCGACGGCGCTTTCACGATCGGGCTCCATCCCGGCGAAAAGGCGGAAGTGGCGATCCTGCGGCCGGTCGACCCCGTGCGAGAGACCCGCATGGAGTTCATCTTCTGGTGGAACTGGGGGCTCGCCACCGCCGTCCACAAGCCGTCCCGGCCTTATCGCGTCCCATTCCCGCATCCGGTCGAGGCGAAGGTCATTCAAGGCTTCGCCGGCGCGACATCCCACTTCGACGACGAGACGCACGCTGTGGATCTGGCCGTCCCGGTCGGCACGCCGGTCGTGGCCGCGAGAGAGGGAAAGGTCCTCGAGATTCAGAACGGCCTTTCCGAGTCCGGGAACAAACCCTGCCTTGGGGCCGGCAACTTCGTGCTGCTGAGGCACCCGGATGGAACGCTGGCGCTCTACGCGCACCTCGAGAAGGGGTCAGTGCGCGTCGGACCGGGGCAAGCCGTATCAGCCGGAGAGCTCCTCGCCCGCTCGGGAAACACAGGCAGGAGCAGCACCCCTCACCTGCACTTCGAGGTGTCTCGAAGAGTCGACGGCCGCAAAAAGGAGACTCTGCCTTTTCGCTTCGCGGTTCACGGAAAGGGAGAGGCGGCGCCTGAATTTGGCGACACGCTGGTCGCGGATCCGGGCCACTGATCCCGAGCGGGATCGCGGCTAGATCCGGATGGTCGCCCCGTCGTACGAGATCGCCGACGAAAGGCGCTCTTCCGCGCAAGCGCCGTAGACCACCGCGTTCGGCCCCAGCTCGCGAAGCCCGACCCTGCCACCGCGGGAATCGATATACCCGGGCCCGACGCACTCCGTGCGCGAGGGGAACCCCGTCGCGACCGAAGCCCAGAACTCCGAGCCCACGCGGCGATTGCTCATCTCGATGCGCCAGCGCCAGGGCGCGGGAAGCCTGCCCGTCTCCAGGCCGCGCAGGATCGAAACATGCGTCCAGAGCCAGAGGTCGGGGCTTCCGACGTCGAACCACAACCCCGAGGTCCGGAAGAAGCCCGCTTTCCTCTCCTCGATGGCGGGCTTGAGCATCATCGGCACGAACTCCGAGGGTTCAGTAACCGAAATGCCCGCGACAGCCTCGGGCTCGAGCACGGCCGCACCGACGTAGAGCGCTCCGCCCTTCGTCGCGGGCGGATTCCAGCCGGTGATGAGCTTCGTCCCGTCATCCAGCGCGAGCGACGCGTACTTCGCGTCAGTCGGCGGAAGCGGAAGGACTGCCAAAGTCATCCGAACGCCCCAGCGCGCGTCCTGAAAGTCGATCATCACGAGCCGGTCGTCCGGCGTGACCATGACG
>CAYZKI010000262.1:0-4953 GCA_964478745.1 uncultured Bacteriovoracaceae bacterium | reverse complement strand
GTGGAAAGGTCAAGGTCTGGACCCTGACGCTGGACCTTCCGGGCGAGAAGGTGAACAAGCTCGGCAGCGTGGTGATCAACGAGGCGAACGCGCTCATGTCCGAGCTGGAGTCGCTCGGCAATTCGGGCAAGATCGACGTGCTCGTGCTTCGCTCGGGAAAGAAGGGCAACTTCATCGCCGGCGCGGATATCGAGATGATCCGCACATCCGGTAACGCCCAGGAGCTTTCGAGCTCGGGGCAAAGGCTCTTCAACCGCTGGGAAGACCTGCCTTTCCCGACGGTCGCGGCCGTGAACGGCGCCGCGCTGGGCGGAGGGTGCGAGTGGGCCCTGGCTTCGAGCGCGATCGTGATGTCGAACGATCCTTCGGCGAGGATCGGCCTGCCCGAGACGATGCTGGGGCTCGTTCCCGGAGCCGGCGGGTGCGTGAGGCTTCCCAGGAAGGTCGGTATCGCCACCGCCCTCGATCTCATCCTGACGGGCAAGGCCCTCACGGGCGAGCGCGCCTACAAGGCGGGGCTGACCGAGGGACTGATTCCCAAGGAGAACTTCGACGAATCGGTCCTGCGCTGGGCCGTCGCGAACGCGGCGGCCATCAGGAGCGGGAAGAGGCTCGCGAAGGAGCCCAAGCTGGGCGGCGCGGGCGGCATGATGGGCTCGATGCTCGAAGGCACTCCGATGGGGCGCGCGGTGATCTATCGCAAGGCGCGTGAAGGCGTGATGTCGAAGACCCGCGGCAAGTATCCCGCTCCGCTCGAGGCGATCGACCTTCTCAAGAGGAACGGCGCGGGCTACGGGCCCAAGCTCCGCGGCGGCGCGCGCGACAAGGCGATGGCCCGCGAGGCCGAAGTTTTCGGCCGCATGGCCCAGACTGACGTCTCGAAGAACCTGATCAACCTGTTCTTCCTGACGGAGTCCGTGAAGAAGGCGACGGGGCTTCCTCCCGGTTCGACCGCGAAGGCGCATCCCGTGAAGGCGGCGGGCGTGCTCGGCGCCGGCGTGATGGGCGGCGGCATCGCGCAGCTCCTCGCCGAGAAGAACATCCCGGCGCGCATGAAGGATCTGACCAATCCCGCTCTCGCGGCCGGCATCCAGGCCGCGGCCCGGATCTTCAAGAAGCAGGTCGAGCGCCGGAGGCTCAGCAAGCGCGAGATGATCCAGAAGCTCAATCACATCGCCGCCGTGACGGACTTCTCGGGTTTTCACGGCCTCGACGCCGTCGTCGAGGCGATCGTTGAGAACATGGACGTGAAGAAGAAGGTTCTTCGCGAGCTCGAGGACCAGGTGCGCGACGACTGCGTGATCGCTTCGAACACCTCCTCGCTCTCGATCAGCGAGATGCAGACCGCGATGAAGCGTCCCGAGCGGTTCGCCGGCATGCACTTCTTCAACCCCGTGCACCGGATGCCGCTGGTTGAAGTGATCCGGGGCACGAAGAGCTCGGACGAGGCCGTGGCGACGGTGTTCCAGTTCAGCAAGCAGCTCGGCAAAACCCCGATCGTCGTGAAGGATGCGCCGGGATTCCTCGTGAACCGGCTGCTCGCCCCGTACCTGAACGAAGCCGTCTACCTGCTCGCGGACGGCGCCCCGATCGAGGAGATCGACGACGCCCTTCTGGACTTCGGCATGCCAATGGGCCCCATGGAGCTCATCGACGAGGTCGGGATCGACGTCGCGGACAAGGTGGCGCACGTGCTTCATGAAGGGTTCGGCGCCCGCATGCTTCCCGCGACGCTGAACGGGAAGCTCAAGGGCGCGGGCTATCTCGGCAAGAAGAACCAGAAGGGCCTTTACTCGTACGAGGCTCCCGGCGGGCGCGGAAAGCGCCTGGACCCGAAGGTGTACGAGATCCTCGGGATCACTCCCTCGGCGCGATCCCTTTCGCGCGAGGAGATGGTCGAGCGCTGCATCCTTCCGATGATCAACGAGGCGAGCCGCTGCCTGGAGGAAGGCATCGTGGAGTCGGCCTCGGAGGTCGACCTCGGCATGATCATGGGCACGGGCTTTCCGCCGTTCCGCGGCGGGCTGCTCCGGTACGCGGACAGCCTCGGGGCGGCGGCCATCGTCGAGAAGCTGAAGAAGTACCAGCCCAGGTTCGCCGCGCGTTTCGAGCCCGCGCCCGCGCTCGTGAAGCGCGCGGAGAGATCCCAGCCGTTCTATGGCGCGTGACGCCGGGGCGCTTCGGCATCTCTGGCTGAGTCCTTGGACGCTTTGGGTGGGCCTTCGCTACCTCATGTCCAAGAAGAACTCGCGTTTCCTGAGCTTCATCACGATCCTCTCGATCATGGGAGTTCTCGTCGGGGTGACGGCGATGACCGTCGTTCTCTCGGTGATGGACGGCTTCGAGGACAAGATGAAGGCCCGGCTGATGGCGTCGGACCTTCACGTCCTGATCTCGCCGACCTCGGAGGTGCAGGGGTTCGACTCCGGATACGTCCCCAAAGGGGCGGTGGATCCGGCGTTGTTCGATCGCCCCGAGGTGGAGACCGCGTGGCCCGTGGTCTCGGCCGAGCTGATGCTCAAGGCAGGGCGCAAAGTGAAGGGCGTCGCGGTGAAGGGCATCGACGAGAACCGCATGGCGCGGCTCAGGCCCCAAATCACCGAATCAGCGGACCCGCAGATGATGGTGTCCCGCGAGGGAAGCGAGGTGCTCAGGCTGCCTGGCGTGTTCGTCGGCCAGGAGCTCGCCTACGAGATGGACCTGATCCCCGGCGACCAGATCCTGCTGATCTCGCCGACCGAAACGGAAGGCCCCCTGGACGCGATACCGCGCATGAAGAAGTTCGCCATTGAGGGGATCTATCGTTCCGGCATCCCGGAGCAGGAGCTGTACACGATCTTCGCGACGGATCGGGCGGTGCGCTCGTTCCTCCGCCGCCAGGACGTCGTGAGCCAGTGGGAAGTGACGCTCAAGAAGTTCGAGAAAGCCCCCGAGTTCGCCGACTCGCTCCGCTCCAGGCTCGCCGGGTTCCGCATCCAGGACTGGACGCAGCTGAACGCCAGCCTGTTCGCATCGCTCAGGCTCGAGCGCGTCGCGATGTTCGTCTTCCTCGCCTTCATCATCATCGTCGCGTCTTTCAACATCGTGACCACCCTGACGTTGATGGTTCTCGAGAAGAAGAAGGAAATCTCGATCATGAAGGCCATGGGGGCCAGGCACGGGCAGGTCGCGGCGATCTTCCTCGCCGAAGGCGTGCTGATCGGAGTGGTCGGGACGGGCGTGGGCCTCGTCCTGGGTCTCGGGATCTGCCTCATGCTCAAGCGCTACGAGTTCATCCAGCTCCCGAAGATCTACTACGACACCACGCTGCCCGTGACCTTCAATGCGCTCTATTACGTGTTGATCGGGACGAGCGCGCTCGTGATCGTGCTTGCGGCTTGTCTTTATCCGAGCAAGCGCGCGGCCGAGCTCGACCCGCTGGACGGGATCCGGTTCGGATGAAACCGGGGTGGCTTTCCGCTCTCGTCTTGTCGCTCGCGGCGGTATCGGCGCAAGCTGACCCGTCAGGCTGCCGGATCCTTCTCGCTCCGGGGGCTTTCGCCGGCAACTCGACGGGCTCGAGGCTCTTTCTCTCTTCGGATGACTACTTCCGCGAGTACCGCGCGTACTTCGAAGGACGCGGGTGCGAGGTCAGGCAGGCGGAGTTCCCGCCGGACGCGACGATCGAGGTGCGCGGCCTGGTGCTCCGCGACCAGGCCGAGAGGTACGCCAAGAAGGCGGGCGGGAAGCTCGTCCTGATCGCCCACAGCCAGGCCGGGCTCGACTCGCGCTTCGCGCTCAGGAGGCTGGGGCTCTCCGCGTGGGTCTCGGGCCTCGTCACCGTAGCGAGCCCGCACCGCGGGACGCCGGCCGCGAACTGGGTGGTCGAGCACCGGGAGAGCGGGAGCCTGATCTACCGCCTGCTCAAGTGGCTGGCCGACTATGACATGAAGGCGCTGGCCTTCGCGGGCGAGCTCACGCCCGAGTTCCTGGCCAAGCACGCCGCCCACTTCGAGAAAGTGCCCGACGCGCGTTACGCGTTCGCGCGCGGGGCGTGCCGGACGGGATGCCACGCCACTCTTCGATTCTCGGCCTGGTGGTTCGGCCTCGGCGAGAGCGATGGCCTGAGCCCGCTCGAGAGCCAGTCGCTGGACGGCGCCGATGACCTCGGGACCTTCGATCTCGATCACATTTCCCAGGTGGGCGCGGATCCGGCCAAGCGCGAGGAGAGGGCCAGGCTGCTTGAAGCGATCTGGCGAAAGCTCACCCAGTGGGAATCGACGGACCCCCGGAGGTAGCTCGGCAACGATGGCTACTTCGCGAGGGCAGCGGAAGCCTTGGGCAGGGCTACCGCCCAGGCGGCGACATCCGCCTGCAGCTCACTCTGGCTGAGGAGCTTCGCGTTTCGGGTTCCCTCATAGATGGATAGCCTTCGGAGATGTGCGGAGCTGCCTGTGAAGGCGCTCATGCTACCCGATCCGCGGACGACGCCTTTCGCCCCTTTGACGGCATTCAGGGCCGATGACAGGCGGCTCAGGCCCGCGGCGGACCCCAGGATCGTCAACGCCGAGTCCGCGACCTCGACGTTCGCGGCGGTGCGACGCGCTTCCTGTCGGGAGAAGCCCCGGGAAACCTGCGTGGTGAACGCGATCTGCCCCGAGAGGGTGCTCGCGTCAGGCGCGATTCCGCGCGCCCAGATCTCCAGGATGTTGGAAGCGTTCACTGTGAGGTCGCCGACCCCCTTGAATATCAGCGCGGTTCCCAGGGTCTTGCCCGGGACTCCCGGGATGCGCGCCCGGCTGCCTGCGCCCGAGAGGATGCCGCCGAGAACGACCTGGCTGGCGTTTCCCAGCGTCGGGACGAGCTCCCACGCGGTAGCCTTCGCCTTCTGGGAGAAGGTCGCAAGCCGCGGTTCTTCGGCGACGGCCGGATGCTGCTGGAGGAGGAAAAGCGACATGCCCAGGACTGCGGAAG
>CAYZKI010000261.1:0-4973 GCA_964478745.1 uncultured Bacteriovoracaceae bacterium | reverse complement strand
CTCCGAACATTATCGCAAGGAGGATCAGCTTTGGAAACAGCGCGACAGCGATCGCGCGGCCCCAACCCACGCGATAGAGCTCTTTTGCGCCCACGACCGTCACGATCACGACGCAAAGATAGGAAATCGCGGGGCCGAAAAGGGGTACGCCGGCAAGAATTGCCGGGGCCATCCCGTAGCACACCACGCGCAGAGCCGTTTCATAGGTGATCTCGGAGGGCGCGCCGTTCCTGCCCGGCGTGACCATCAGGCGCGCACCCACGAAAACGAGGAACGCCGTGATCAGCACGGAGACGAGCGTGTAGAACGGATCGATGATGACCGAGCCCGCGCCCCACATCCAGTGGCTGACCCGCTCCTGCATGTCGAGGAGCTGCGCGCGCTTGCCGGGATAATCGACCTCGGCGACGTCGCCGGCGATCTTGAAGAGCGAGGAGAGGTGCTCGGCGAGAACGCCCCCGATGAACAGCGCCCAGAGAAAGGCGAGGGCGGTGCCGATCCAGTTCGAGACGAGGGCGAACGCGAGAGGACCGGTCATGCCTCCGCTCGTGGGGAGATTGCGGAAGAACTCGTTCGGGCGCGTCAGGATTTCCCAGAGGGTCGCGAAATATCCGGAGACCCAGCCCACGGGGCCGCGGCGCTTCCCGCTGAACACGAGCCCGCACTCCGGGCACGCGCCCGGGCCTGGAAGCCTCGTTCCGCAGCGGACGCAGTCTGCCGGCTGGGCCTTCCTTCTCACTTGGCCGCCGCGGGAGTGGAGGTAGGGCTGGCTGTCGCGGCAGGCTTGGACGAGAAGAAATCGCGATCCTTCGGGAGGGCTTCCCAGACGGCGTTGTCGACCTGGAGTGCTTCGCGGGACTTCTGATTCATGTCGCGAGCATACAGGTTGTCACCCGATTTCCAGAAGATGAAATGACGCTTTTTCGGCTCCTTTTCATCGGAAAGGATGAAGGAGACGCCCTTCTCGAACCCGGGAGGGACCTTCGCCGCGGAGACGAAATCCTTGATCCGGTTTCCCGTGAGGCGATCGAGCAGCGCCTGCACCTTGTCATTGGAGGCTTCGACGGCCTTCGCATCGGAGCTCGATGACGCGGGGGTGGCCTGCATCATCCACTTGCCGTCCTTGTTCTCGAGGACGATCGCCGGATAGATCTTGTCGGAGCTGAACTCGAGCTTCTTCGCCGTGAAGCGGTCCATCGAGGTCATGAGCTTCGTCAGTCGGAGATCCTTCGCGCTCTTTTCGAAGCGGTCGATGTTCGAGCTGTCGACCTCGAAGACCGGGTCGAGGTTCGAGACGGTCGCGAAGACCTTGGCCGCCTTGTCCTTCCCCTTGCGGAAGAAGGTCAGGAGGACCGGTTTCTCGCCTTCGGCGGGCTTCTCCTTCGTGAACTCGATCGAGACGGCTTTCGACGTGCCGGCCAGTGCGTTCCTGCCGGCGGAGGAATTCTTGTCATCCGCCGCGAACGAGCGCGCGGTCAGGTACGCCGCTCCCGAGAGGAGGCTATCGATCGTCTCGAGGTCGCCCGGCACGCTTTCGGCCCCGGACTTGAGTTGCCAGGCGCCGTCCTTGCGCGTGCCCTCGACCTTGCCTTTCGGGGAATCGAGCTTGAACTGGGCGACTTCGTGGCCGGACAGCGTCAGCACCTTCTTGTCCCGCCAGTAGGTCAGGTCGTGCTCGAAGTTGCCGCGGAAATGGCTCGGCAGCACGAAAACCTTCGACTCGTTGCCGCTCACCTGGCTGAAGATGCCCTCGCCGATCGGGTGGGTCTCGCCCAGCCAGATCGTGGTTTCCTTCGCGGGGGCGTTCGGCGTCGCCAGCACGAGCCTGCGGGCCTCCTTACGGCTCCGGCCGGCCTCGTCGAGGCCGTAATCCTTCAGGAGCTGCGCGCGCTTCTCGGGCGTCTCGGTCGAAAGGTCGATCGTGTCGGAGACGGCCACGTTGTTGATCGCGGAGAGCACGGCGTTCACGTTGGAGTCATCGGCCTTCAGCTTGCGCGGCTGCTCGAGCTGCCACTTCGAGTTGTCGCCCGGCTTGCAGAGCTTCTGCTCGAAGTCGCTGCAGATCAGCTCGAAGGTTTGGCTTCCGTTGACGACCTGGATCGACTTCACAGACACGTCCTTGAGCTGGACGATCTTCTTCGAGGCCTGCTCGGCTTCTTCCTTCTGGGGCTTCTGCTTGAACTCGACCCAGTAGGCGAGGAAGCCCAGGACGACGAGCGCGAACGCGAGCCCCAGCTGTTTTCCCCAATTGACCTGGCTCACAGACGGCGCCTCCAGACCCAGACGACGATCCCGGACACCGCGATCAGAAGAGGCATCACGATGACGGTGAGAAGGAAGATCACCGTGCCTTCCTTCTGCGACATGTCGACGCGGCTCGGGGCGTCTTCCTTGGCGCGGATCGAGATCATGCTCTCGTCCTCGAGGACCCAGGAGACGGCGTTCAGGAAAAAGTCCTGGTTGAAGCCGAAGCGCGAGTACTGGTTGGTGGCGAAGGCGGAGGTCCCGAAGACGGCGAGCCGCGTGTTCCTCGTCGCTTTCGAGTCCTTCTGCTTGCCCTCGACCGAGACCGCGACGTTGAGCGGGCCGCGGCGGTCGTTCGTCTCGAGCTTCACGGCTCCCTTGGCGAGCTTCGACAGATCGACGACGCCCCAGCTCTGCGGCGTGCTCTGGGCGAGCCACTTCACCATGCCCGTCGGCGCGTCCTTCGAGATGTCGAGCGGCCGCGTGAACGGGAAGATGCTCGGGGCCGATGCGCCCTTGAAGTCCTTCGTGATCGGGCTGTCGGTGGCGAACGTGGCGATGACGGGAGCCGCGGCGTCCACGCCGAAGGCGCGGGAGACCGGGTCGACGATCAGGGCCGGGACCGGTTCCACGTGCCAGCTCCTGAGCAGGCCGAGCAGGTCGGCCACGGGCTCGCCTCCCTTGAGGTTCAGGTCGAGCGCGATGATCGCGCGGCCGCCGTTCGCGAAGTAGTCCGTCAGGATCTTGAGGTCATTTCCGATGAACGGCTTGCTCGGGCCGATGATCGCGAGTGCGTCGCAGTTCTCCGGAACCTTTCCTTCCTGGAGCAGGCTCACGTCCTTGATCTCGTAAGCCTGGGCGACCAGCATCTTGCGCGTGCCTTCGTACCCGTCGGCTTCCTGCGAGGTAAAGGACTTCTCGCCGTGACCGGTCAGGGCGCACAGCATCGGCGCCTTGTCCTTGGACATCTTGATCAGGGCATTGGTGAGCTTCTCCTCGTTGAAGTCCTCGATCTGCTGCTCGCGGTTGCCGTAGGACAGGTGGAGCGTGCCGTACTTGCGGATACCGAGCTGCTTGGCGCGCGTCGGCTCCTTGTCGGGATCGACGAACTCGACCTGGAACTTCGGATTCAGGCCCGAGTAGTTGTCGAGCAGGGGACGGAGCTCCTCGCGCTGGCCGAACTTCGCGAAGAGCGTGGCCTTCACGTCCTGCTTGAGGCCCTTGACCACCTTCTCCGTCTGGTCGGAAAGCGTGTGGACCTTGTTCTGGGTCAGGTCGAGCTTCTTCGGATATCTCGACACGAGGAAGTTCAGCACCGCGACGATCGCGACGACGAGGACGACGGTGACCATCGAGTTCACGCCGAAGGCGACCGAGCGGGTCCTCAGCGCCTTGTGGTTCTCCTTCACGAGGAGCGCGAGCGCGGCGACCAGGAGGACCGCGATCCCGATGGTGAGCCACAGGTACTCGGGGTAGACGGCGCGCGCGAAAAGCGCTCCCAGTGCGAGGATTCCGACCGCGGCCCAGAGGAACGGGGTGAGATTCTTGCCGGACTTCTTTTGCGGGTTCATCGCGTTTATCTCCAGCGGTACGAGTCGAGGACTCGATGGGTAAGGAAGATGCCAATGCCCATGAAGGACAGGTAGAAGAAGGTGTCGGAGGTGCTGATCACGCCGATCCCGAACGAGCTCGTGAAGTGCCCGACGAGCGACAGGTAGTTCAGGACGTCACCCCAGACCGCGCCGGCGGACTGGCTGGCCCAGCTGATGAGCCAGAAGAACAGGCAGGTCGCGAAGGTGAGCGAGCCCGCGACGATCTGGTTCTCCGTGGTCGAGCTGAAAAATAGGCCGATGGCGAGATAGCAGCCGCCCATGAGAAGCGTGCCGACGTAGCTTCCGACGATCGGCCCCCAGTCCGGGTTGCCGGTCCACGCGAGCGCGGCCGGGTAGACCAGCGTCAGGCCGAGCATGACCGCGAGCAGCAGCATCGCGGCCAGGAATTTCCCGAGGATGATCTCGGTCAGCGTGAGCGGCGCCGTGAGAAGCAGCTCGATCGTGTGCTGCTTCCGTTCCTCGGCGAAGAGCCGCATCGTGATGAACGGCACGAGGAAGAGCAGGACCACATTCATGTTCCCGTAGAGCGGGCGGATGATCCCGTCGGTGATGCTCACGCGCGAGCCCATCTGCATCTGCTGGTACTGCAGGTTCTGGAGGTTGAAGTGGGAAAGGTTGAAGAAGAACATCCAACCCATGATTCCGAGGAATGCCGCGATCACGATGTAGGCGATCGGCGACATGAAGTAGACGCGGAAATCGCGCCTTGCGACGGTCCAGACGTTTCTCATGTTCAGGTCTCCACCGTGGTGAGTTGCAGGAAGATCTCTTCGAGGCTGACGCGCTCGGCGCTGAACTCGAGCACGCCCATGCCCTGCTTGACGGCCGTTTCGACGATCTGATCGCGCATCTCGGCTCCGCCGGGAGCGATCTCGACGACGAGCTTCGATCCCGTGGCCGTGACGTTCTTCACGCCGTTGACCTGGCGGAGAGCGGCGACGCCGCCCGCCGAGGGATTCTTCACGCTCATCGAGTAGATGAGGCCCTTGTTCAGGCGCAGCGTGAGCTGCTCGAGCGTGTCCTCCGCGACGATCTGCCCCTTGTTGATCACGATGATTCGCTGGCAGGTCGCGGTCACCTCGGGAAGGATGTGGGAGCTCAGGATGACGGTATGTT
>CAYZKI010000260.1:0-4980 GCA_964478745.1 uncultured Bacteriovoracaceae bacterium | reverse complement strand
CGTACTTGTTGTTCGAGGCCCAGCCGCCCATGATGATGCCGTAAACGCCGAGCGAGGCGATGGCCAGGATCATCAGCAGGCCGACGTCGAGGTCGGCGACCTGGAAGTGGATGCTCTGGCCGTTGATGACGACCGGGGCCGCCCACGGGATCACCGCGAACGTCAGGAACGCCGGAATGAGCGAAACGACCGGGGCGAGCAGGTAGTAGGGCCGGTTGACGTGGCCCGGGACGATGTCTTCCTTGAAGATGAATTTGATCGCGTCCGCCAGCGACTGGAGGAGCCCGAAGGGACCGATGCGGTTCGGGCCCGTGCGGTTCTGCATCCAGGCCGAGCCGCGGCGCTCGACCCACGCCATCACCGGCGCCACGTGCAGGAGCACGACGCACATGATGAGGATCTTGATCGCCGTGGCGACCGCTTCGGTGTTCGCTACCATGAGCTCGGTCATGCCGCGCCCGCCTTCGAGTTCGCCCAGAGCATGAGGATCTCAGACAGGAGCTTCGACTGCCCAGGCGGCACGATGGCGCGCTTGAGCTTCTGCTCCTTGCCCTGGAAGTTGACGATGGTCCCGTCCTTCTCGGCGAAAGTCGCGCCCGGGAGAACGGCGGCGAAGGAGTCCGCTTCGCCCTTCATGAAGACGCCCACGCCGACCGTGGTCACGCCCTTGAGCTCCGGTAGCTTCGCCCGGCCGCCGCGGAACACCACGACCGCCTGGGTTCCCGCCGGAAGGCTCTCGAAGCCCTTGATTCCGAGCTTCTCCATCCCGTGCAGGTTCGAGGTCTTGCTCTTTCTCTTGAGGATCTTGTCCGCATCCCCGTCATCGGCGGCGGACTTGATGCCCGGCGTGCCGAAGTGGAAGATCGGCGCCCCGCCGAAATGCTTGGGCGCGAAGTCCTGCAGGAGCTTCGCCTCCTCGAGGGTCAGGTCCGATCCGACGAGAACGGCGACCTTCTTGCCGCTCACCGCGCCGCGGGCCGCCTCGACGGTGGCCGCCCAGCTCGACATCTGAAGTTCCTGGGCGAGCTCGGAGCCCGAGCGGGTCGCGGGTTCCACGATCCGATCCTGGCTGTGGATGTAGTGGTAGTTGAAGCGGCCTTCGTCGCACAGCCACCACTTGTTGATCTCCATGTTCTCGCGCGGGAGGCACCGGCGGACGACGTTGTCGTCCTGGTGGATCTCCATGTTGCACCCGCGGGCGCAGCCTTCGCAGACGGTCGGGGTCTTCTTCAGGAACCAGACGCGTTTGCGGAAGCGGAAGTCCTTGAGCGTCAGCGAACCGGTCGGGCAGATGTCGGCGTAGTTGCCGGCGTAGTCGGTCTCGAGCGGGCGCCCGTCGATCGTGGTGATCTCGGTGGTGTTGCCGCGCTGGACGGCGACCATCTCGTGGATGCCCGCCACTTCCTCGCCGAAGCGGATGCATCGCGTGCAATGAATGCAGCGATTCATGTTCTTCTTGATGACCGGACCCATGTCGAGGTCCATGTAAGTGCGGCGCTCTTCCGTGTAGCGGGAGTACGCGTCCCCGTACTTGTAGGACTGATCCTGAAGATCGCACTCGCCGGACTTGTCGCAGATCGGGCAGTCGAGCGGGTGGTTGATGAGCAGGAACTCCATCACGGACTTCTGGTTCTGCTTCGTGCGCGCGGACTGCGTGTGCACGACCATGCCCTCTGCGGCGGCCGTGGAGCAGGCCGTCTGGAGCTTGGGCATCTTCTCGATCTCGACCGCGCACATGCGGCACTGGGCGACGACCGTCAGGCCCGGGTGATAGCAGAACAGCGGGATCTCGATTCCCGCCTTCTTCGCGACTTCAATCAGGTTCTGGCCGGGCGTGAACTCAACCTCGCGGCCATCGATCATGCATTTGGGCATCGACCACCTCGGATATGGGCTTCGAAATCGGCTCTGAACTTCTTCACGAAGCTCATGACGGGGCCGGCGGCCGCGTCACCCAGAGCGCACAGGGTTCTGCCGTTGATGTTGTCGGCGATCTCGAGAAGCAGCGCGAGATCCTGCTCGCGCCCGTGGCCGTGCTCGATGCGCTCGATCACGTCTTCCATCCACTTGCAGCCTTCGCGGCACGGCGTGCACTGGCCGCACGACTCGTGCGCGTAGAAGCGCGTGATCCGCCCGATCAGCTTCACCACGCAGTACTCGTCGTTGACGACCATGATGCCGGCCGAGCCGAGCATGGTTCCCACCTTCATCATCGGCTCGATGTCCAGGACGACGTCGATCTCGTCGGGCGTGAGCACCGGAGCGGACGAGCCGCCCGGGATCACGGCCTTGAGCGGGCGGTCGTTCAGGATGCCGCCGCAGTAGTCGTAGATCAGCTGACGGAGGGTCACCCCGCCGGCCGGAAGCTCGTAGAGGCCGGGCTTCTTCACGTGGCCGGAGACGCAGAAAAGACGGGTGCCGCCCGAACGCTCGAGCTTGCCCTGCTTGGCGAACCACTCGCCGCCCTTGTTCACGATGTGCGGAACGGCGGCGAGAGTCTCGACGTTGTTCACGATCGTGGGGCCGGCGAAAGCGCCCGCGATGGCCGGGAACGGCGGCTTCACGCGCGGCTCGCCGCGCTTCCCCTCGAGCGAATTGAGGAGCGCCGTCTCTTCGCCGCAGATGTAGGCGCCGGCGCCGCGATGGACGGTCAGGTCGAAGTCGTGGCCGCTGCCCAGGATGTTCTTCCCGAGGTAGCCCTTCTCGTAGGCCTCGTCGATCGCCTCGTTCAGGAGCTTCGCCTCGCGAACGTACTCGCCGCGGATGTAGATGTAGCCCGTCTTCGAGCCGATCGCGTGGCCCGCGATGACCATGCCCTCGATGAGCATGTGCGGGGTGTAGCGCATGATGTCCCGGTCCTTGAAGGTGCCGGGCTCGGACTCGTCCGCGTTGCAGACGACGTATTTTGGCTTGGCCGATTGCTTCGGGATGAAGCCCCACTTGGTGCCGGTCGGGAAGCCCGCGCCCCCGCGGCCGCGGATGTTGGACTTCTTCATCTCGTTGATGACGTCGTCGGGCGTCATCTTCAGCGCCTTCTTGAGCGCCGTGTAGCCTTCCATCTCGGAGAGATAGAACGAGAGGGGGCGGGCCTTCTCGTGGAAGTGCTGGATGAACATGGTGTCTTCGGTATGGGCAAGCTCAGCCATGGCTCACTTCAACCCTTCCAGGACCTGATCGAGCTTCCGCACGTCGAGGTTCTCGACATAATCGTTATTGAGCATCATCGCGGGCGCCGTCCCGCAGGCCCCGAGACACTCTTCTTCCATCACCGTGAACATGCGGTCCGGGGTGGTTTCGCCGCGCCTGATGCCCCACTTGCGCTCGCAATGCTCGACGAGGCCCTCGGCGCCGCGGAGAGCGCAGGCGACGTTCGTGCAGATCTTGAGGTGGTACTTGCCGACCGGCTTGAGGTTGTACATCGTGTAGAAGCTCGCCACTTCCTTCACCCGCGCCGGGTGGATGTCGATGTACGCGCCGATCTCCTCCATGACCTCGGGCGGAAGCCACCCGATCTCGTCCTGCGCGGCGTGAAGCGCCGGAAGGAGAAGCGCCAGGCGCGTCGGGTAACGCGGCTCGAGCTTCTTCATCTCGGCGTAGAACTTTTCCGAAAGGATCTTCTTTGCAGCGGCCATCTTACCGGTCCAGCTCCCCTGCGATGATGTTGATGCTTCCGAGCGCGGCGACCATGTCGGCGATCTTCTCTCCCTCGACCATCGGGGAAAGCGCCTGGTAGTGCCAGACGGACGGGCCGCGGATGCGCATGCGGTGCGCCCGGGGCTCGCCCTTGCTCACGATGTAGAATCCCAGCTCGCCGTTCGCGGCCTCCATCGTCGTGTAAGCCTCGCCGGCCGGCACGTCGAAGCCGGTCATGAAGAATTTGAAGTGATGGATCAGGCCTTCCATCGTGTTGTGCACGACTTGCTTGTCCGGGATGCGAACGCGCTTGTCCTCGGCCCAGATCGGGCCCTTCTTCATCTTGTCCGCGATCTGCGCGAGGATGTTCAGCGACTGGCGGATCTCCATCAGCCGGACCATGTAGCGATCGAAGACGTCGCCGTTCTGCGCGATCGGCACGTCGAACTCGACGTCCTTGTAGTACATCATGGGCTGATCGCGGCGCAGGTCGCGGTCGATGCCGGCCGCGCGCGCGTTCGGGCCGCTGAAGCTGTACTGCATGCAGTCTTCCTTGCCGAACACCCCGACGCCGACCGTGCGTTGATGCCAGATCTTGTTGCCCGTCAGGAGCGCGTCCATCTCGTCGACGACCTTGCGGGTCTTCTTCACCCACTCCTTGAGCTCCTTCTCGAAGCCGTCCGGAGCGTCGCCCATCAGGCCGCCGATGCGGGTGAACGACGTGGTGAGGCGGGCGCCGCAAAGCTTCTCGATCAGGGAGTAAGCCTCTTCGCGCTGATGGAAGCCGTAGAGGAAGAAGGAGAACGCGCCGATGTCGACGGCATTGATGCCGATGCAGATCAGGTGGTCGGCGATGCGGGCGAGCTCGCAGCAGATCATGCGGATCCACACGCAGCGCTCGGGAACCTGGATCCCCATGAGGCGCTCGACGGCCATCGCGTAAGTCGTGTTGTTGATGAGCGCCGAGCAGTAGTTCAGGCGGTCGGTGTAGACGATGTAGTTGTGGTAGGTGCGGTTCTCGCCGAGCTTTTCCTTCGCGCGATGGGTGTAGCCGAACTCGCAGTAGGACTTCTCGATCGTCTCGCCGTTGAGCTTCGCGACCATGCGGAGAGCGCCGTGCATCGCCGGGTGGGTCGGGCCCACGTTGACGATGACGCGCGAGTCTTCCCACAGGTCATCCGGATCGTGGTGGATATGGATGCCGCTGGGAAGTTGCTGGCTGGAAGGCTGCGGGGTGCCTGTGGTTTTTTCCATTTTGGATGTTCCAGTCTCTAGTCGAGCAGCTCAGGCCGCGCGGGCATGGGTTCCGTGAAGACCTGGTAGCCGCGGAGCGGGTAATCCTTGCGG
>CAYZKI010000259.1:0-5025 GCA_964478745.1 uncultured Bacteriovoracaceae bacterium | reverse complement strand
CCATGGCCAAGCGCTCGGGTGACCACTACATCGTCAATGGCACCAAGCTCTGGTGCACGCAGGCCGATTCGGCCGAGACGATCCTCCTGATGGCCCGAACCGGCGAGCCCGGCCCGAAGGGTGTTTCCGCCTTCGTCCTCGAAAAGGGGACGCCCGGCTTCAAGCTCGGCAAGCGCGAGAAGAAGATGGGCTGCCACACCTCGCACACGATGGAGGTCATCCTCGAGAACGCGAGGATCCCGGCCGCCAACCGCGTGGGCCCCGAGGGCGAGGGCTTCAAGGTCGCCATGCAGGCCCTCAACAGCGGCCGCATCACGATCGCCGCCTGCGCGATCGGGATCGCGCGCGCCGCGCTCGAGCTGGCCACCTCCCATGCGCGCGAGCGCGAGCAGTTCGGAAAGTCGATCGGCGAGTTCCAGGGAATCTCGTTCATGCTTGCCGACATGGCCACCCGCCTCGACTCGTCCCGGCTTCTCGTCCAGCGCGCAGCTTGGCTGCGCGACCAAGGCCTTCCCTTCGCGATCGAAGCCTCGATGGCGAAGCTCCAGGCCACCGACATGGCGATGGACGTGACTACGGATGCCGTGCAAATCCTCGGCGGTTCGGGTTATACGCAGGACTTCCCGGCTGAGCGGTACATGCGCGAAGCCAAGGTGCTTCAGATCGTCGAAGGCACCAACCAGGTCCAGCGCATGATCATCGGCCGCTCGTTGCTTCAACCCCAGTCCTGATCGGATCTCTTCACATGACCGCGACCGCAGCGAAACTCGGTTCTTCCCCCCTGACCCTCGACTGGTCGAATCTCGTCCGCGTGGCTCCGGGCCCGGGACAGCAGGCCCGCGCGGCCAGCGATCCGACTCTCTGGGCGGAGACCTGGTCGAAGCTCAAGTCGCGCTTCGCGCAGGCCGAAGTGGGGTTCTACGACGCCGTCCACTCGAACGACCTCTCGCAGGCGATCGAGTCCGAGGCACTCGCTAAGAAGATTCTCGCGAGCGGCCAGATCGCCGACTGCCTGTTTCTGGGAATCGGCGGAAGCGCCCTCGGCCCGATCAGCCTGCTTCAGGCCCTGCCGGAAAAACGCCAGAACGCGATTCGCTTTCATTTCATGGAGAATCCGGATCCACTGGACTGGAAAGCGACGATCTCGCGGCTCAAGCCCGAATCGACCCTCGTCTGCATCGTCGCGAAGTCGGGAACGACGTTCGAGACCCTCGCGCAGGCGCTGCTCGCGCTCGAGTGGCTCGGCGAGGCCAGGCTCAAGACCCACGTCGTGGCGATCACCGACCCGGCGAAAGGCGACCTCAAGCGCTTCGCCACCGATCACGAGATCCCGACCCTTCACATCGCCCCATCGATCGGCGGACGCTTCTCGATCTTCTCTCCGGTCGGGCTTTTCCCGGCCGCCCTCGCCGGCCTTTCGGTCACGGAGTTCTTGAACGGCGCCAGGCAAGCCCGTGACTACATGGAAAAAACGGCGGTCGAGAAGAACGCCGCGTTTCTCGTCGGGCACGAGCTCGTCCGGCACTTCGCGAAACGTCCGATCCACGTCTGCATGCCCTACTCGACCCGGCTACGCGCCATCGGCACCTGGTTCGCGCAGCTCTGGGGCGAAAGTCTCGGCAAGGACGGCAAAGGCTTCACGCCGGTCGCCGCCGTCGGCGCCACCGACCAGCACAGCCTCCTTCAGCTTCTGCGCGACGGGCCCGACGACAAGGTCACCTGGTTCGTGACCGTTTCGGACGTCGAGGACGAGGTCATGATCCCGCGCACGCGGATCAGCGCTTCGTATCCGGCGTTCCAGCTCCTCGAGAACCACAGCCTGCACGAGCTCCTGCGGGTGGAGTACCAGGCCACCTCGCGGGTGCTGATGAACCAGGGCCGGCCCAATCTCACGTTGCAGCTCGATCGCCTCGACGAACGCAATCTGGGAGCCCTGTACTTCTTCTTCTCGGCGATCACGGCTTTCACCGGGACGCTCTGGGAGCTGAATCCCTTCGACCAACCCGGCGTCGAAGAAGGCAAGGTCTACATCCGCGAAGCCCTAAGCCGCGGCGCACAAAACTCGGTGTAAACACCGAAGTATTTGACCGCCCCCGGGCTTAGACCCTAACCTGAGTGTATGTCCTGCCCCCCGCCGCCACCCCCGCCGTCCGAAAACGACAATGGGGGTGATGACGAAAAAACCAATATTCTTCAGGGCGACCAGGCGAGCCTGATCAAGGAGCTCCAGAAAGCCAAGGAGCAGGAAGCCTGCCTGATCATCATCCGAGGCACCCCCCAGGGGCATCGCTTCTTCCTCACCCAGCCCGAGATGACCATCGGGCGTGACAACTCGGCCGACATCAGCGTCGCGGACATGAGCATCTCCCGCAAGCACGCCAAGGTCATGAAAGAGGAAAGCGGGAAAGTCTCGATCATCGATCTGGGCTCGTCCAACGGCACGGCGATCAACGACAAGAAGATCCCTCCCGGACAGCCGACCGTTCTCGAGAAGGAAGACATGATCAAGCTCGGGAACTCCATCTTGAAGTACCTGCCCGCGGGCGAGCTCGAGATCCTGTTCTACGGCAACCTCGGATCCGCGGCGCACACCGATCCGCTCACGCGCATCTACAACCGCCGCTACTTCCTCGAGGCGCTCGACGCCGAGTTCAAGCGCGCGAAGGCGCTGCACACCGATTTCTCCGTCCTCTTCTTCGACCTCGATCACTTCAAGAAGGTCAACGACACCTACGGCCACGACGCCGGCGACTACGTGCTCAAGGAGTTCTCGGGGCTGGTCCGCGCGGGCTACCTTCGCCCGAAGGACGTCTTCGCGCGCTTCGGCGGCGAGGAGTTCGTGGTGCTGCTCGCGAACACGAGCGCGAAGGCCGCCTCCGAGCTGGCCGAGAAGATCCGCGCTGCCGTCGAGACCCACGCCTTCATGTACGAAGGGAAGCGCATCCCCGTGACCTCGAGCATGGGCGTCGCCGAGCTCACCGCCGACATCGAATCCGCGCAGACACTGCTCAAGATGGCGGACAAGGCCCTTTACACGGCGAAATCCGGCGGCCGTAACCGCGTCGTCGTCGCCTCCTAGCCGCGACTGGGGCCCCGTCAGCGAGCCAGCTCCACCGCTCTCCTGCGAATCACTTCGCTCGTGATCCCCTGCCCGTTCGGGCGCCAGCCCGGAGGGCCGAACAGATAGCCCCAGACCGTGCGGATGTGTCCATCCCTGCGAAGATCCTCGATCAGGGCGCCCCACTCGGCGAACGCGATCTTGATCGGGTTCAAGGTCCGCAAGGGGTGAACCAGACCATAGGTTCTCGGCACGTCGTCCTTCTCTTCCGCGAAAGTCCCGAACATCCGGTCCCAGATGATGAAGACGCCCCCATGGTTGCGATCCAGGTACTCCGGATTGGTCGCGTGATGAACGCGGTGATGCGAAGGCGTGTTGAAGAACTTCTCAAGGACCCCGAGCTTCGGGATCGTCTCGGTGTGCAGCCAAAACTGGTAGAGCTGGTTGAGCGTGTAAAGCACGAGCACCGCCCGGGGATCGAAGCCCAGCCAGCAGAGCGGGAGCATGAAGAGCCACATCCCCGCGACAATGTTCGTCCAGCCCAGACGGTACGCGACCGAAAGCGTGATCTGGGACGCCGAATGGTGAACGCTGTGCATGACCCACATCCAGCGGATCTCGTGGCTCAGCCGGTGCATCCAGTAGTAGAGGAAATCGATGCCGATGAAGAGCGCGAGCCAGCTTTCCCAGCGATCGAGCGGGATCGTCATGGGGCGCAGCTCATAGAAGAAAACGTAGGTCGCGAGGACCAACCCCTTGGTCAGCGCCTGCGTGGCGAGGAACCCCAGCGCGACCAGGAAATTCGAGCCGCTCACCTTCCAGCCGTAGGGCTGCTTGAGCACGGAGCGATAGTACAATGCCTCAACGCCGATCGCGGCCACGAAGATCGGTAGCGCGGTCAGGTAGAGATGCATCGGCGTGATCGAGACCATACCGCACTCGATAACCGCCATAACTCCATGCGTCAAGACTGCCAATCACCTTTTCCCGAGTTCCTGGACGCTCCGGGAAACCAACCCAGGCCCTTCTTGCCAAGCCCCCGTTCCGCATGTTCAATTCGCCGAACACATGACCACCCGCCGCCCCGTCCAGATGCTTCCCGCCGCCGTCGCTGAACGAATCGCCGCCGGCGAGGTGATCGAGCGCCCGGGAAGCGTGGTGAAGGAGCTCGTCGAGAACTCGCTGGACGCGGGCGCGACGGAAATCGTCGTACTCCTCGAGGACGGCGGCAAGGCGCTGATCGAGGTCACCGACAACGGCCATGGCATGGGCCCCGAGGATCTTGAGCTCTCCGTCCAGCGCCACGCAACGAGCAAGATCTCGAAGCTCGGCGACCTCGAAACCCTTTCCAGCCTGGGCTTCCGCGGGGAAGCGCTTCCGAGCGTCGCGGCCGTGGCGGAGCTGAGCCTGCTTTCCCGCACCGCCGAGGCCGCGAGCGCCGACGAGATCGTGCTCGGCGACATCGGCCAGCCGGCGCGCGCGCGGGCCGCGACTTTCGGTCACTTCCTGGGCAAGCCCCACGGAACCCAGGTCCGCGCGCGCGGGCTTTTCGCGCAGGTTCCGGCGCGCTTCAAGTTTCTCAAATCCAAGTCGGCCGAGGTCTCGCACGTGCGCGAGTGGCTCGAGCGGATCGCGCTCTCCCACCCGGAGGTGGGCTTCAAGCTCGTCAGCGACGACCGCACCGTGCTGGCGCTGAAGCCCGACACCGAGGCCAACCGCGTGAAGGCGGTGCTTGCCGACAGCCAGGACTACCCGGTCGTGACCGCGACGGACGAGTCAGGGCCCGCCCGCATCACGTTCCAGTGGCTTCAAGGCATGGGTCTTCCGCACACCCGCAAGCTCATCCAGGTCGTGAACGGGCGCGCCGTGCGCGACCGGGTGCTTCAACAGGCTATTCTCGGGGGCTTCCGCCAGTCTTTGCTGCCGGGGCAGTTCCCCGCGCTGCTCCTGCGGCTGGAGCTCGACCC